>JANMBV010000034.1:0-3758 GCA_031360585.1 Actinomycetes bacterium
TGGTTGATGCGGTCAACGTCGCAGCAGCGGTCGCAGCGCGGTTTGCCGCTACGATTGTCAAACGGTCCAGCACTGCTGTGTTGGCAATGACCAGGGAATCGACACTGTCAACGTTAGCCACGCCCAATGGGCCCGTGTCAAAAGCAAGCTCTTCCGCTGCATCCACTGCTGCACTTGGAACACCCGCCAATGCCAGGAGGCCAGGAGTAGCAGCGGTCAGTGGATTCACATTCACCGCACCGGTACCATTGGCAGCCGAGTTGGCAATAGCGATGTTGATCGCGGCATTCGCATTGGCGATGGCGTTGGTGACGCCAGCATCCAGCGTGCCCACATTCACTGCGGCCTTCATCCCAGTCAATGCCGTATTAATGGCAACGGCGGCTGCAACGTCAACACCAGCCCTCGTTGACGCAGTAGCGGCGGCAACCGAAGCGGCTAAGGCCTCGACCTGACCGGCCTCGTCACCAGCCACCGGACTTGTGCCTGCAGCTACCGGGTTAGCAGCAACTGCTTGAGCGACCACATTCACTGCCGTCACATCAGCCGCAATAGCAGCAGCCAGCGTTGCCTGATCAGCGGCAAGGGTCAAGGCTGCCGTATTTTGCGTCACCGACAGGATTGCTGTAACGGCAGCTGCTCCTGCAGCAGCGATTGGAAAAGCGCCGGCCGCAGCAAAGAGGTTATTGGCCTCAACTTGAGTCAGGCTGCCGTTTGCAACCGCCACATCCAGTGCGGCAACTACGGTTGCCTGGGTTGCACCAGTAACAAGCGCAGCTTGCACTGTAGCCAAACCTGCGACCGTGACAGCCGAACCTTCCTGCACCGCAGCCACCGGATCAAAGACACGGTTAATTGCTGAGGTAGCGTTCAAGACCGCTGTTTGCGTCACGTCCAGCAACGCAGTTTGAACAACCAGGTTGGCGTCAGCAGCCGCAGCTATTGCAGCAGCAGCCCTGGCCGCAGCAACGATACCGGCCACCACTGCGTCACCGGCTGTCAAATTAGCCTGCGTCATGGCAGCAGCTGTAGTCGCAACGGCTGTAATGGTCGCTGCTGTTGCCAAAGCAGTGGACGGCACAATGGTCGGGCTGACGGTGGTTGAACCATAAGCTGCGTCAATTGCAATTTTCTCAGCCAGGGTAATGCCACCATTAGCGGCTGCGGTAGCAGTTGCGTTCCGAATGTCTGCATGCGTGGTCGCTGGCAACGCCGTGTTATTGGTTGGCGTAACTTGGTCAAGTGCTGCGAGGTTGATCACCTTCTGGGCGGCAGAAATGAATGCCAGACCCGTTGTGCCCGACGTGTTGCTAAAGCCCGTTGTCTGCGACAGCACAGCAGCCGCTTGCGTGGCAGCCAACTCAGCCGCAGCCGCGTTGGTGTAGGCAATAGCAGCTGAAGTGGATGCCGAGCCGGAGGAGGCCGTCGCACCCAAATTACCGGTGTTGTCGGTGTACACCGTGTCATCACCCGTACCCGCATCAATGATCACGTCGCCTGCACCTGGGGTGCGGATGGTGTCGTTGCCGTCACCACCGTTGACAAAGATGTTCTTGTTGAGCTGCTGGTTGGTGTACCAGAATTGTGCGCCACCAGCCAAACCGTTCACCACGTTGAGCGTGATGTTGTCGTTGCCCGCACCACCGTTGGCAGTGAACGTGAAGTCTTCACGGCCCGACACGATGGTGCTGCGGCTACCGACCACACCGGCGTCAATCGTCATGAACATGCTGTCGTTGTTGGCACCGCCGCTATACACAAACGCGATGTTGTCAGCCGCTGGCAGCGCGCCGGTGTCACGAAGGTTCATGTACTTGGCAATCGATGCGCCGGTGACTTCAGCTGAGAAGGCCAATTGACCCGTCATGGCAGAACCATCCAGCAGGCGAACATCGGAGAAACCGAAGTTGCGCAGCGTTTGTGCGGCTGAGCCAGGAAGGGGGAAGTTATTGCCAACCTGTGCATCAATACCCGTGGCTTGGCCTACACCCGACGTAGCAGGCAGGGAAGCACCAACCAAAGGCACGGTAACGTTACCGCCGTTCAGACCTGAAACACCGTTGACGGTCAGGTTGCCCTTGTCCTTAACAGTTACACCATAAGCGAAGCTGCTGCTGGTGGTCAAACCATTGACGATGGTCACTTCTTGCAAAGTGTTGTTGGTCGAGTTGATGGTCTCCATCTTGCTGTTGTCGCGCACTTCGATTTCGAAACGCTCAACGCCTTTGGACTGCGACGTGAAGCCAACCGACAGGCCACCCACGACCAGGTCGCCAGCGGTGCTGCCACGGCCCACGTCGTCCAGAATGATTTTGCTGGTGACTTTTTCGGTGGTGCTGGTGGCAACCGTGCTGATTGCAGTGTGCAAACCAGAGTTTGGAGGCACAACGCCGCTTGGGGTTGCAAAACCAGCGTTGGGGTTAACGGTCAGCACGCCGCCGCCGGTGTCGGTCAGCACGATGGAGTTGCCTTTCACAGCCTGGCCGCTCTGCGTGTCGAACCGTGTGAATTCAGCGCCCAGCGTGACCGTGAAGTTGGCCAACAGGGGTTGGGTTGGCTTCAATGCGGCGATCGCAGCGTCGATTGCAGCGCGCAACTCAGAATAGGTCAACGCGTTGTCGATAGCAGCAGACTTGACGATGATGGGCGTGCCATTGATCAGGAACGCGAAGCTGTCGTACGGGTTGTCTTTCAAGGGGCCGGTGCCCAATGCCGCGCTGCGTGTGTCCAAAATTTCGATGGCCAACACACTGGTGGTGTTGCTTTGGCTGCGCAGGGACAGCTCGTCAAAGTAAACGCCAAAGTCAACATGGCCTGGGTCGGTCTCGACCATGGCAATGGTGATGTCTTTGGTGATCTGGTTCGACAGAATGCGCACATCTTCAATGATGAGGTCAGCACGGCTGTTGTTGGATTCCCAATAGTTGACACCAACCATGCGCTCTGCATCAATCTGGGTGATGCCGGCAACGTTGTTTTGGCCTGAATCTACCTGGTTGGCTTGCGCACGAATGGCAACTTGCTCGACACCCGTTGATTCTGGGGTGATGGCAAAATTCTGTGAATTACCGACATCCGCTTGCAAGCGGTCAATGCCTGCGCCACCGGCAATTTTGTCGCCAGACTGGAGCGAGTTGGCATTGTTAAAAATGGTGGCAATGATAAGGTCGTCGCCTCCGGTGCCCTGGACGTTGTCAATTCCGAATGTCAGCGCGAAAGTTGTCAGTGCGGGGGTAACGACGCCAGGGCTCAGGTTGTTTGCATTGCTGCCATAGACGAAGTCAGCATAGGCCTGGTTGTTGAAACCGGTAGCCGCTACGCCGTAGGTTGCGTCGCCTTCAAGCTTGGCAAGCAGGTTGGTGACGTTCAGGATGATCTGGCCGCGTGATGCAGGACCAAAACCGGTGAAAGCCTGTGTAAGGGCCGACAGCAGCGTGGTGTAGGAGCCGGGTGCGGTGACGGTGGCTGCGGTGATGTTGACGTTGTTCAACACTTGCAGGGCAAGGTTGGCGTCTGATGTGGTCTGAAAACCGCTGGCGAGGTCAGCAGCAAATGCCGATGCAGCAGCGGCGGAGGTTTGCTGTGGGTTGGCGCTGGCTTGGGCGGTGTAGGCATTCAGCAAAGCATTGCTGGGCGCGCGACCGTAAAGCGCTTGATAGACTTGAATGGCTACTGCTGATGCGCCGGAGAGTTGTGATGGCATGTGTGCTTCCTTACTAGGGTTTAAAAAAATGAAACCAGTGACATGTTTGTGCCAG
>JANMBV010000112.1:0-44229 GCA_031360585.1 Actinomycetes bacterium
GCGATTACTTCGGCACCAGTCTCGCGTTCAATCCATCCGATCGCCACTGAAGTATCCAGTCCTCCGGAATAGGCAAGAACAATTTTCTCTTTCATGACTTCGCGCCTCGATTCATTGTCTTCTTTTGGGAACTCTTCACTGGGTTGGCGATCTTTTGCAATTCTTTCGCTAGAGCTGCCCCACCGGCACTTCGCTTGGAAATGAGCAGGACGGTGTCATCGCCGGCGACAGTGCCTATCAATGTCGTCAATTGACCGTGAGACCTCGCTCCATCCAAAGCGCACGCAAGGAGTTGAGCTCCACCTGGTGGAGTTCTCACCACGGCCATGTTTGCACTCGAGTCAATCGAAAGTATCAATTCTGAGGGAAGTGAAATAACGCGCGAGAGACTCTGCGCTTCATCCTGAGGCAACTGGTAGATCGCGGCCCCATCTTTGCTCCGACCACGAAATGCTCCGATATCTTCTAAATCGCGACTGGCAGTTGCCTGAGTGACATCTATCCCAACCTTAGCCAGATGTTTCACCAGATCGGATTGCGAATGCACCAGTTCTGCTTGTACAAGGGAAACAACCTTTGCACGTCTCGCCGACGCACTCCCTCTTCTCAACTCAGCCATGAATTGCCTCCCTAAGCACTCGAGTAAAGACCGCTATGAACTTCTTCACTTCTCTTTGGGTGATGGATAGCGCGGGAGAAATTCTAATCACCGAAGCAGTCGGAGCATTCACCAATACTCCCGCAATCAATAGTGCATCGCGAATCTGTGTCGCCATGTCACTCGTAAACACAATGCCGAGGAGGAGTCCCTGACCGCGAACTTCCTGAACTCCTTGCAAGTGTGAAAATTCGGCCTTTATGAGCAATTCAAATTCAGAAACTCTCTGCAGCAAGGATTTCTTTTCGATAAAATCGATGGCAGCCAACGCGCCCGCACAGGCCACGGGATTGCCACCGAAAGTAGATCCGTGATCTCCATGCTTAAAGAACTGTGACGTGCCTCCTAGGGCAATCATCGCTCCCAAAGGAAGGCCGCCGCCTAAACCCTTTGCCAATGTGATGACATCAGGAGTGATGCCCTCATATTCGTAGCCGAACCAAGTTCCAGTTCGACCCATACCGGTTTGCACACAGTCAACAACCATCAACGTTCCGGTGCGGTCGCAAATCTCACGAATACCCTTGAGATATCCAACGGGGGGCACAACGACGCCGGCCTCCCCTAATATTGGCTCGACAATCACCATCGCCGTCCGTCGACTGACTTTTCGTTTCATTGCTTCCAAGTCGCCAAAAGGAACATGTACAACACCCGGTAGGAGCGGCTTGAATGGATCGCGCTTTGCGGGCTGGCCCGTTAAAGAAAGAGCTCCCATTGTCCGCCCATGGAAAGCGCCTTGCGTTGCGACGACTCGCTTTCTTCCCGTTTTTCTCGAAAGTTTGAGTGCGGCCTCATTTGCTTCCGCTCCTGAATTGCAGAAAAAGACTCGAGCGCTGAAGTCTCCCGTCAAAGACTGAAGTTTTTCAGCGAGTTCAACAACTCCTGGATGGATGTAGAAATTACTCACGTGGCCAAGAGTGGAAATCTGCTTGCTCACCGCGTTGACGATCGCAGGGTGAGCATGTCCAAGAATGTTGGTGGCAATACCGCCGAGAAAATCAAGATACTCATTGCCGTCAGAATCAGTAACGGTCGCACCCTTGCCACTGACCAACGTAAGATGAGGGACACCGTAATTAGACTGCAGGGAAGCTTCCCAACGTCTCGAATATTCTTGAGTCACTTTCCTCATGGCAAGACCAGCGTCCCGCCAATTCCGCGAAGTGCCAGAGCAAAGCTTTCTGGATTAGTACCGTCAATAACACGTACACCTCGTGCGCCAGAGTTGATGGCCTTGAGGCATGCAGATACTTTTGGAGCCATCCCCTCTGTAAATTCGTGCTTTATTAGGTCTAACTCATCAGCATGAATAATCGAAATCAATGATGATGTGTCCGGCCAATTCCTGTAGATCCCGGGAACATCCGTCATGAATATCAAAGTGGATGCTTCCATTGCCCCAGCGATTGCAGCGGCTGCAAGATCTGCGTTTACATTCAAACCCTCACCCGAATTCTCGTGAGTCTGATCGCCTTCACTTGCCAAAGGTGAGACAACGGGAAGAAAGCCTGATTCAATGAGACTCTCCAGAACCGCCACGTCGACACGAACGATTTCGCCGACCTGACCCAAATCTGCGCCGTCACCGTTGACAAGTTCAGTCTGTTTCTTCGCAATCAGCATCCCACCGTCACGACCGGTTAATCCGACGGCATTTATGCCCGCAAGGCGAAGATGTGCCACAACCTCCCGCAGGACCCGACCGCTTAGAACGCTTTGAACAACTTCGTAAACTTCTGTAGTCGTAACGCGGAAACCGCCTTTAAATTCCGGTTCGATCTTCGCCACCTTCATGGCCGCATCAATTTGCGGTCCCCCACCGTGAACAATGATGCATTCCTCGCCAAGATCCAAGGCTCCCTGCACAGCCTTGGCAAATAATCCATGTGAATCGGTCATGGCGTGCCCGCCGAACTTAATCACGATCATGTCGCATACGCCGAATTCTCATGAACATAATCATGGCTCAAGTCGTTCGTCAGAATAGTTGCCGAGGAATGCCCCGACTTGAGATCTATGACGATTTCAATGTTGCCTCCCGCGAGATCCACCAGAGAACGGTCCTCGCCCGGTCCACTTGACCTCGCAACCATCACTCCGTTTAGAAATACGTCCACATTTGTCGGATCGAATTCCGCTTCGGCGGTGCCAACCGCTGCCAGAATTCGACCCCAGTTGGGATCGCCTCCGAACAATGCGCACTTGAGCAAATTGTTTCGAGCGCAGGCTCTCCCAACCGCCACGGCATCGCGCTCGGTGGCGGCATTGTGAATAACGATCGAGACAACCTTCGTGTGCCCTTCGGCGTCCTGGATGAGTTGCTGGGCAAGAGAACCACACACCTCAGATAAGACCTCTTCAAGTTCGATGTCTGAAATCTTTATGCCTGACGCGCCGGATGAAAGAAGGAGAACCGTGTCGTTTGTCGAGGTGCAGCCGTCAGAATCTATTCTGTTATACGTACGATCGCAGACTCGCGTGAAAATCTCCTGCAGATGCGACGTGGATACGCGAGCATCTGTCATCACGACAGAGAGCATTGTTGCAAGGCTCGGAGCCAGCATTCCAGCTCCCTTAGCTATTCCCGTGACGATGAAGCCGTTTTTCTCACTCATCGCCATCTTAGGAACAGAATCAGTTGTCATGATCGCCCTCGCCGCGTCTTCTAGGCTCTCGTGGCTCAGAGTCGCGACGATGCCATCGATACCAGAAATAATTTTCTCCATCGGAAGGAGCTCACCGATAAGACCTGTAGAACACACCGCCACATCTGCTGAGGAGATCCCCAACTGCGCTGCGACGTACTCGGCGCTCCTGTGGGTATCAAGAAAACCTTGTGGTCCCGTACAGGCATTGGCTCCTCCGGAGTTGAGTAGGACCGCATTTACTGTTGCATCAGCAACCACTTGCTTGGTCCACGTAACTGGGGCAGCTACTACCTTGTTCGAGGTGAAAACTGCCACGCCTACAAAATCAGGGCCCTGATTTTCAATGATCGTGAGGTCTAAAGCCCCCGAACTCTTCAACCCTGCCGCCAAGGCGCCGGCTCGAAAACCCTTCGGTAGTTTCATGCGCCAAGGCCCCTCATACGAAGTCCTGTATTTTCAGGCAAACCAGCTATCAAGTTCGCGTTTTGCAGCGCTTGGGCGGCCGCGCCTTTACCCAAGTTGTCGATGGCAATGGAGACTACGACCCTGTCGGTGTGCTCATCGATAGCAACTTGAAGATGTGCGTGGTTTGACCCCAGCACACTTGATGTCTTTGGCAGTTGTCCCTCCGGCAGCAAAGTCACAAATTCTTCGCTTTCATAAGCCTGCGAAAAGAGCGAACGCAAGGAGGACAAATCCAATGATTGGTTGAGCCTGCTGGTGACCGTGGCCAATATCCCGCGCGGCATCGGGGCAAGAATGGGCGTGAAAGATATCTTTACATCACTTCCAGACAGTCGACTCAAAGACTCTTCGATCTCCGGCGTATGCTGATGAATGCCTCCGAATTTGTATGAGGTAAGCGAGCCCGAGACTTCACTGGCGAGCAAGGCAACCTTCGCGCTTCGCCCAGCTCCTGTAGTTCCTGATGCGGCAACCGCGACGATGTCGGAAGAATCTATGATAGAAAGAATTGGCGCGGCAGCAAGTGTGATGGCCGTTGCGTAACAACCGGGATTGGCAACTCGTTTTGATTTCGCAATGAGATCTCTAGACCCTGTGAGTTCTGGCAGACCATAGGTCCACGTACCTGCGTGCTCCCCTCCGTAATATTTCTTCCAAGCATCGGGATTTTTCAGTCGATAGTCGGCACCCAGGTCCACGACTAACTGATCTGATTTAAGATGAGGAACTACCTTGGCAGATTCACCATGAGGTAGGGCAAGGAAAACAATCTCGCACTTAGCCAACTCTCTGTGATCCAAGGTGGCGAAAACGCGATCTCCCATCGCGCTCAACTGCGGGTGAACAGATGAAATACGCTCACCCGCGTGAGCGTTAGCAGTCACATGTGTGGGATCAAAGGCGGGATGATTCCCGAGCAGGCGCAGAAGTTCCCCGCCGGCATAGCCGCTGGCCCCAAGTACCGCAGTTTTCATGGCATGAGGGTACAGGATAAATCTATAACTATGCAATTTACTGCATAGTTATGCAACTAAGACGAACGAAGTACTGCGCCTACTTTAAGTCGAGCCGCCTCGACTGCTGCCTCGCGAACCTGGGAGATTTCTGCACCAGTGAGGGTTCTATCCGGGGCCCGGAAGGTCAACGTATAAGCCAAAGAGATTTTGCCTTCACCTAGCTTGTCGTACCGATCAAAAAGTGTTACCGATTCGAGCAGCTCGCCTGCACCACTTTTCAGTGCTTCGACCACTTCCGCACTCGTTACCGTTTCACCGACGATGAGGGCAATATCTTGCACCGCAACGGGCATCGTTCCTACCGAAGGCGCGCGCAAAACGTCATGATCGGGGATGGCCGAAAGGTTTACAACGAAGGCACAGGATCTCTCGGGCAGGCCAAAAAAAGCCACAACTCGAGGATGGAGTTCTCCCGCGTGCGCGATTACCTTTCCGTCAATGAGCAATTCAGCGCATCGACCAGGATGCCATGGAGCAAAATCAGAGCGCGAGATCGTCCAATTGAGGTTGCAGGCTTGAAGAATCGATTCTGTAAATTCAATAGCATCGTTCCAATCATATAAACGTCCGTTGCCTCGCCAATCCGCGGATTGGGCATCACCAATAAGCACCCCTCCTACGTGAATTGGTTGATCAGGAACTCCCGCGTAAATCTGATCGATTACTTTTTGCGAGGGGCGATGATCTGTCGGCGGATTATCAATCGCGCTCAAAGACTTTACATTGCGGAATATTGTTCCGATCTCAAACAAGCCGAAATCTCGAGCACCACGGCTGATATTCCTTTTCGCAGTCTCAAGTAGTCCGGGAAGGAGGTGTGTGCGTAACAATGGAGCATCTTCCGACATGGGATTAACAATGCGGAAGGCCTGGGCGCGATCGCCGATGTAGCCCATCTCCTTCATGATCGCCTCGGAAACGAACGGATAATTCTGAACTTCGACCAGACCCTTATCTGCCATGAGTTGAGCCAGGACGCGAATGCGCCTTTGGAAATTGGTCAGACCCGGGCTAACAGGATGTGGCGGGAGAACGGAAGGGATTGCGTCGTAGCCGACCATACGGGCGACCTCCTCCACCAAATCAGCGGGTGCAAGTAAGTCACTTCGCCACGATGGTGGATCAACCCGCCATAATGAATCGCTCTTCTCTTCGACATCGCAACCAACAAGGATGAGTTTCTCTCGGACTCGTGCAAGGGAAATATCCGCACCAGTCAAGGCAGCAACAAAGTGAGGATCTAGGTCCACGATAGGACTGAATCTCGGTTCGCCATCTCGTTGAGAATCAACATGATTGGCCCCACCAAGTTCGATGAGAAGGGCCGCTGCCCGAGCCGATGCGTATTCGGCAAGAGACGGATCAACTCCACGTTCGAATCGGCGAGATGCCTCGGTTGAGAGTTTGTGACGACGGGCGTTCTTCGCTATCGAAATAGGATCAAATCTCGCCGCCTCAATTGCCAACGAAGTCGTTGAGGCGTTCACCTCAGAATCGGCTCCGCCCATCGTCCCGGCCAACGCCAAAGCTCGAACATCGTCGGCCACAAGTAGATCCTCTGAGGACAGAGTGCGCTGTTGCCCGTCGAGTGAGGTAAAAGACTTTGTCGCACCCGCCCTACGAATATGCAGCGAACCACCAATTGAGTTGCGATCGAAAGCATGTAAAGGCTGGCCTAATTCGAGCATCACATAGTTGGTGACGTCAACCGCGAGCGAAATTGAACGCATCCCGCATTTTTCTATTCGCCTTCGCATCCACAATGGAGTGCATGCCTTGGAGTCGAAGCTGTCCAATGTTCGTACGTATATGACAGAAACCCCGGTTGGGTCCTCAATTTGGGGAATCACACCTTTGCCAGTGGGCTGAAATAAATCAGTCTTTATGGAATCAACCGGATCAGTAAAGACAACCCCAAGCGAGGCAGCGACTTCACGCGCCATGCCACGTAAAGAAAGGGCGTATCCCCGATCTGCATTAACCGCGATATCGAAGACTACGTCTTGTATTTCGAGGATCTCCAGCGCATCGGTTCCCGGAGCAGATGCGCTCGGTGGAAGCACAAGAATTCCAGAATGGTCCTCGTTCAAACCCAATTCGCGAGAAGAGCAGATCATTCCGTTGCTGACTTTGCCGTAAGTTTCTCTTTGGCCGATAGAAAAGCCTCCCGGCAAGACCGCACCAGGCAGTGCGACGACAACGAGATCATCTACCGAGAAATTGCTTGCCCCACAGATAACAAAGCGAGTCTCTGGCTCGGCGCAATCCAACTCGACCCACCGGATGGGCTTTTTAAATTCCGTGATCTCCTCGATGTTGAGCACTCGGCCCACAACCAGTGGCCCGGATATTTCAGCACCTTGATGCTCAATGCCTTCAACCTCAAAGCCAACTCTGACGAGGGCAGCGCCAATTTCTTCAGGGGTCACGGAGTCCGGGATCTCTGCGTACTCTCGAATCCAGGAAAGTGGGACGCGCATTAGAGTCCCAATCCGAAGGAACGACTGAAACGGATATCACCTTCGACGATGTCATGCATGTCGGTGATCCCGTGGCGTACCATGAGCGTTCGCTCAAGGCCCATACCGAATGCGAAACCGCTGTACTCGCTCGAATCGACACCACATGCAGCCAGGACCTTGGGGTTCACCATGCCACACCCGCCCAATTCAATCCATCGGCCATTGAAGAAAACATCGACTTCGGCACTTGGTTCAGTAAAAGGAAAGAAGGATGGGCGCCAACGAGTAATCGCTTCTTGACCAAACATCTCTCGTGCAAAAAGATCCAACGTGCCTTTGAGGTGAGCCATTGTTATGCCGCGATCAACAACTAAACCCTCGACTTGGGCAAAAACCGGTGTATGCGTTGCATCCAACTCATCCGCCCTGTATGTGCGCCCGGGACAGATCACGTAAATGGGAGGCTTTCTCTCCAACATGGTGCGGATTTGAACAGGAGAAGTATGTGTCCGCAAGACAATTCGCGCTTCAAGGGGCTCTACGAAGAACGTATCTTGCATTGTGCGAGCAGGATGATCAACGTGCATATTCAAGGCGTCAAAGTTGAGCCACTCGGCTTCCAGCTCTGGACCTTCGGCAATTCCATAGCCTTGCCCGATGAAGAAATCGCAAATCTCATTCTTAAGAATCGAGATGGGGTGCAACGCGCCATGGTGGTTACGTGCAGATGGCAAAGTCACATCCACTAGCTCGTCAAGAAGGACCTTCTCATCCCGATGCGCTTCTAGCACTCCCCGACGGTTTTCAAGGGCGACCATAACGCTGGCTCGAGCATCCCCGACCATCTTCCCGAGTCTGGCGCGCTCTTCGGCCGGTGCGCTTCCGAGGGACCGGCTGGCTTGAGCTATTGGAGACTTATCTCCGGCATGAGCAAGCCTTGCGCTTTTGAGGTCATCAAGATCTGCGGCCGACGTGATTGCAACAACGGCTTCGTCTACCCACTGCAGTAGAGTCTGCTCAGAAACCATGGCGCTGAGTCTACTGTCCGAGATGCGGAAGTCGCGTTACATAAAACATAACAATGGATGCGGCAGCGGCCAGATTCAGACTTTCGGCGTGGCCTGGCATCGGTATTGAAATCGACGAGACACGAGGCTGGTCTTCCCACTGTGGCAGCCCGTGGGCTTCGTTGCCAAAGATCCACAGAGATGGATCTGAATATTCAATTTCTAACAAGGAATTCTTGGCGCCGACCTCGAGTGCGAAAATTGAGTTGTTGGGCCACGTGGAAAGCAGGTCCGATAACTCAATGCGCTCTACGACGGGTAGGTGCCAGAGCGAGCCGGCGCTTGCTCGGACAACCTTTGGAGAGAAGAGATCAACGCTATTGGGCGCAGTGATGACGCCAGCGAAGCCTGTCGCATCGGCGCTACGCAAAATTGTCCCGGCGTTTCCCGGGTCTTGTATCTCGTGAAGGTAAATGTATTTCTTGGTGGGCCCTATCTCGATGTCCTTTAAAGACAACTCAGGCAATCTGCAGAGTCCGATGATTCCTTGTGGGGTTACCGTCTCTCCCATTGCGTTCATTACTGCATCGGCAACATCCACCGTATTTAGATGATCTATTTTCAAACCTTCAGTGGCCAACTTTAACCGTGCGGTGGTGGTCAGATATAGCGTTTCAATCTCGGGGCTAGATCCAATCTTGGCTGCCTCACGAAGAAACTGCAGACCTTCCGCGACAAAAACGCCACTCTCTTTTCGGGTTTTCTTACCACGAGAGCCAACAAGAGCCTTCACTCGCGCGATGTGCGGCGAATGAAGGCTCTCAATCATTGGGATCCGAAGTTACACAAGGCTCTTGCGGGCAACATCAACGAGTGTTTTGAAAGTTTCTGGCTCATTCGTTGCAAGCTCAGAGAGAACACGACGATCCACTTCAACTCCAGCAGCCTTCAACCCCTGGATGAAGCGATTGTAAGTCAGGCCGTTAGCACGGCTTGCGGCGTTGATACGTTGAATCCAAAGTTGGCGGAAATCGCCTTTCTTATCTTTGCGATCGTTAAACGCATAGACCATTGAGTGCGTAAGTTGTTCTTTGGCCTTCGCGTAGAGACGAGAGCGCTGGCCACGATATCCGCTGGCACGCTCGAGGACCGTACGACGCTTCTTTGCGGCATGAACGCCACGCTTGACTCTTGCCATTTAAATGACGCTCCTTACTTCAAACCAAGCATGCGCTTGGCTGTAAAAGTTGTTGATGGCTTAGCCGCTACGTCATTTGTCAGACGGCGGGTTTGACGCGAAGACTTGCGCTCAAGAAGGTGGCGCTTGCCAGCTCGCTCGTGCATGATCTTGCCTGTTCCGGTGACGCGGAAGGTCTTCTTTGCACCGCTGTGCGTTTTCATCTTTGGCATGTTCGCGTTCCTCTCGTTCTTGCTGGTTAAAAAAATCCTTACTCGCCTGCTTGTTCCTTTGCCACAGCATCGGCCTTTGCTTTACGCGCTGCCTTCTGCTCTGCTACCGCTTCGGTCTTACGTTTAGTTGGACCCAAGACCATGGTCATATTTCGACCTTCTTGCTTAGGCGCAAACTCAACAAAACCGAATTCGCTGATGTCTTGAGCGAGCTTCTGCAAAAGTCGGTAACCCAACTCGGGCCTGGTCTGCTCGCGTCCACGAAATTGCATTGTTATCTTCACCTTGTCGCCACCCTTGAGGAACTTCTCGATATGAGCCCGCTTGGTCTCATAGTCGTGACTTTCGATCTTGGGCCGCATCCGAACCTCTTTAACCACAATGTGGGTCTGGTTCTGCCGCGCTTCCCGTGCCTTCTGTGCGATTTCGTACTTATATTTTCCGAAATCCATGATCTTGCATACGGGTGGGCTGGCATCCGGTGCGATCTCAACTAGGTCAAGACCGATTTCATCTGCCATCCTCAATGCGGTATCGATATCGACGACTCCGATTTGTTCAGCGGTGGGACCGATGAGACGAACTTGTGGGACGCGAATGCGATCGTTGATGCGTGCTTCAGTGCTGATAAGTGCTCCTTCATGTTGACTACGGTGTCAGGTGAAAAGTCGCTGCAATCGCGAGCACCGCAAGAGGGCCCAAATATGGGCCTCGACAGACCTAAATCGCCTAAAGCAAAGAAGGTGGGAGCGGTGACTCCACTTGCAGTGGCTAAACCACTGGTCTGGCGCAAGGGTACTAGAGGCTTTGAGTATGGGGAAATCGAGGGTGCTTAACCGCCGATGGCGTGAACTCCCCCATCAACGTGGATGATTTCCCCCGTTGTCTTGGGCATCCAGTCAGAAAGCAGAACAACTGCGGCCTTGGCGGCAGGAACTGGGTCATTGAAATCCCATTTCAGGGCGGATCGCTGGTCCCAGAGGTCGCCCAGCAGTTCAAAGCCAGGAATCGATCGAGCCGCAATTGTGCTCAAAGGGCCAGCGGCAACCAGGTTTACCCGAACGTTCTCCGGTCCAAGGTCGCGGGCCAGATAGCGGGTCGTAGATTCAAGTGCCGCCTTCGCAACACCCATCCAGTCGTATTTGGGCCACGCGACGGTCGCATCGAAATCCAGACCCACGATGGAGGCGCCTCCGGAAAACATAGGGCGAGCCGCCATAGCTAATGATTTCAAAGAAAACGCAGATACCTGTACGGCTGTTGCCACATCTGGCCACGTGGTGTTGAGAAAGTTGCCTCCAAGTGCCGCCTCAGGAGCAAATGCGATGGAATGGACGACGCCATCAAGTGTAGGTAAGTAAGCGGTAACTCGTTCGGTGAGGGCGGCAAGATCCTCATCGTTGGTCACATCAAGTTCTATCACGGGAGCCGTTTGCGGTAGGCGATTAGCAATGCGTTCGGTGATCCGTCGAATGCGCCCATACGAACTCAGTACAACATTCGCCCCTTCCTCTTGCGCGAGCCGCGCAATGTGAAAGGCGATCGAGGAGTCATTCAAAACACCCGTGACCAGAATATTTTTGCCTTGCACTATTCCCATTTTTTAGTGTCCCATTCCTAATCCGCCATCTACTGGTATCAATGCTCCCGTAATATACGAGGCTTTCTCTGAAGCGATAAAGCCCACCACGCTAGCTATTTCCTGCGCCGAACAGAACCTTCTAAGAGGTACAGACGCCGCTATCTCTGAACGCCGTTTCTCCTCTAGCCCAGCCGTCATGTCAGTTTCGACAAATCCTGGCGCGACGACATTGGAGGTGATTCCGCGACTTCCAAGTTCGCGAGCAAAGGAGCGAGCCATTCCAACTAAACCTGACTTGCTCGCGGAGTAGTTGACTTGACCTGCCGAACCGACACTTCCAACGACACTTCCAACGAAGATCAGCCGGCCCCTCTTCAATTTAAGGAGGCCTCGAGTTGCCCGCCGCGCTACGCGGAAGGCACCGGTGAGATTCGCATCGATGACATCGATGAAATCTTCATCACTCATGCGCATCACCAAGGTATCTCGAGCAATCCCGGCATTGGCCACGATGATTTCCGGGACGCCGTAGGTGGTTTCAACCTCTGCAAACGCAGCATCGACGCTTTCAGAGGATGTCACATCCATGATCACCCCAGCGAACCCTTCGGGAGGATTTCCTGAGCGGTAAGTGACGATGGCTTGAACTCCGGACGCCTTGAGCTCTTCGGCGATGGCTAGGCCAATGCCCCTATTGCCCCCCGTTATTAGCGCTATCGGTTGGTTCATGGCTAGAACTTACTGGCTACTGTGGCGTAAGGAGGAATTTCCACGCCGAAGGAGCGTACTGTTGAGGCATGGCCGAGGAAATTCACGACATCACGTCAGCTCAACCAAGCCTGAGTACTGACCTACCTGCTCGCCAGAGACGATATTTCATTTCCATGATGATTCGAACCGCGTGCTTTGTCGCGGCCGTATTTCTACCCAGCCCGTACCGTTGGGTCGCGCTAGCGGGGGCACTGCTGCTGCCCTATTTTGCAGTCGTTATGGCGAACGCGGGACGAGAGACGCTTCTGCCTGGCGCGGCTGTAATAAATGACAAAAACAGAGTTCTCCCCTAGCCCGCGTGGGAAAGAATCCCACGCAATCGGCACGACGTTTTTAGCGCTCCTACTCATCACCTTATGCCTTTGGGCGAGTCACTGGCAGTACTCACGGGGCGTAGCACGCCATCATCGTAATTTCATCATCGCATCCCATGTTGACCAACCCATCACCACTTTAGATGCGATCGGAAGCGACGTATCAGGGGCTGAGTGGGGCAAGGCGTCAACTACTGGGAAATTCGATCCTGATCACCAGATACTTTTGCGAAACCAATACTCGCAGGGAAAATACGGTTTTAATTTACTCACCCTTTTCACCGACACGAGGTCGCGCACGTTCTGGGTCGATCGAGGATGGATAGCACCAGGGGCGACGGCCACCGCAACTCCGTCTTTACCGAAGACTTCTACAGCTGTCGTCGCGATTACAGGTCGCATTCGACTTGAGAATTCCCTCCCGCAGGGCTCTTTTTTCGCCATCTCGCCGGGCAGTAAGAACTTGATAAGCAGATGGAATGCGCAGGGGAAGACTTCAACCGAAACTGAGAATTTCTACGTTGATTTGCTCAGTGCCTCGGATCCTGCAATGACGCCGGCGGTTCCAGTTGAATTGCCTGAACTAACCGATGGCCCTCATATGGCATATGCATTGCAATGGTTGTTCTTCGCGGGGCTCGTTGGGTACGGACGTCTACTCCTGCGACGTACTCGTTAGATCCTGTCTGGCATAAAGGTCAGCGTATAAACCTTTGGCACCAACTAGTTCCTCATGCCTCCCTCGCTCAACGATCGCGCCTTTTTCGATAACCAGAATCTGGTCAGCCTCCATCACGGTGCTCAACCGGTGTGCAATCACAATGCTAGTTCGCCCCTTCAGGGCCACTCGCAGGGCTTCGTGCACGAGAGCCTCATTCTCTGAATCCAAGTGAGCGGTGGCTTCATCCAAAATCACAACAGCAGGTGACTTCAAGAGCAACCTGGCAATTGCCAGTCGTTGCTTCTCCCCGCCAGAGAGTCGATGACCTCTCTCTCCAACCATTGTGTCAAAACCATTAGGTAATGACTCGATCAGTGTCCAGATTCGTGCCGCCTGGCACGCCCTGCGCATGTCCTCTACGGTCGCTTCGGGCTTGGCGTATCGCAAGTTCTCTCCGATAGTTTCATGGAAGAGATGGGCATCCTGCATCACAACGCCAATTGAATTACGAAGGCTCTTCAACGTTAGATCTCGGACATCTACACCGCCAAGAAGCAGCGAACCGCCCGTGACATCGTAGAGCCGCGGTATTAACGCGCTGATGGTTGTTTTCCCCGCACCAGATGGACCGACAAGAGCGGTCATTGTTCCCGGCTGCGCAATGAAGGAAATGTCCCTGAGTATTTTCCCACTAGGGATCAGCTCAGGTCGAGACGCTGATTCCAGAGATGCCAGGGAAATCTCACTTGCACTCGGATACGAAAAACTTACATTGCGGAATTCCACACTTGGGTTATCGCTGGCCAGGGCGATAGCACCGACCTGATCTTGAACCATCGGTTCTAGGTCGAGGACTTCGAAAACCCGCTCGAAGGAGACCAGCGCGGTCATGACGTCAACTCGAACATTTGAAAGCGCGGTTAGCGGACCGTAAAGGCGCCCAAGAAGGGCCGTGACGGCCATGAATGTCCCGACTGTGATGATGCCCGATATCGCCAGATGTCCCCCGATGTCATATGCAAATGCTGTCGCAATTGCTGCGACGCTGGTCAAGGCGATGAAGAAAATACGATTGAGCAATGCGATGGAGATGCCCATATCCGCCACGCGCCGTGCCTTTGTAGCAAAGTATTCGTGCTCCCTCTTGGGTTCACCATACAAAGCAACAAGCATGGCCCCTGAAACGTTGAAGCGTTCGGTCATCGTGCTGGACATCTCTGCATTGAGTTGGAATGACTCACGAGTTAATCCCTGCAACTTCCTGCCCACCCATTTGGTCGGAAGCAGGAACAGCGGCAGGAGAAGCAACGACACGGCCGTGATCTGCCATGACAATACAAGCATGGCGCCGGTAACGAGGACAAGGCTGACAACGTTGCTAACGACGCCCGAGAGCGTTGCAGTAAAGGCCTGTTGGGCCCCGATGACATCAGAATTGATGCGAGAGATCAGGGCGCCAGTCTGGGCTCGCGTGAAGAACGCAATGGATTGCTTCTGCACGTGTGAAAATACCCGAGATCTCAGATCGTAAATCAATCCTTCGCCGATACGAGACGAGAACCAACGACCGACGATACTCATAAGCGAATCTGCAATAGCAAGGAGCCCTACGTATATTGACAGGCGGGTGACGAGGCTCCCATTGCGAAAGGCAACACCTTTGTCCAGAAGTTGTCGCAATAGCAATGGCGTTGCAATTACTAGGACGGCGTCAACAACCACCGTCATGAGAAAGAAGACTATTTGCCATTTGTAAGGCTTTGCGAAGGTGCCAATACGCCGGATAGTCCCCGGCTTTAGTTTCTGGTTCTTCACTGATGGGTCGGCCATCATGGAACGAAAAGTCATCCATCCAGCATGACTTGACATAGGTTAAACCGTAAAGCCGAGTGCCCGTAATTGCTCTCGACCATCATCGGTGATCTTGTCCGGACCCCATGGCGGCATCCAGACCCAGTTAATCCGGACATCACTTGTGATTTGCGAGAGTGCTGCCCGTGTCTGATCCTCAATCACGTCCTGCAGTGGGCAGGCAGCCGAAGTGAGTGTCATATTCAGCACGGCGATGTTGCTCTCGTCAACCATGATGTCATAAATGAGGCCAAGGTCCACGACGTTAATTCCGAGTTCGGGGTCTACAACATCCTTCATTGCCTCTGTTACATCATCAATCTTTGCAAGCATTGCACCCTACCTCCCGTTATTAACTCTCCGAGCCTAGCGACTTTTTTCCTTGCACTTGTACTGCTGCATCCTTGAACGCCATCCATCCCAAAAGCGCGCATTTGATACGGGCTGGATACTTGGATACGCCAGCAAATGCGACCGCGTCTTCCAAAACTGTCTCGTCCCCGCTTTGCGTGCCCTTGCTCTGCATCAGCGAAACAAACGCGTTCATCACTACGTCTGCCTCCGGAAGAGACTTCCCGGTAAGCAGTCCTGCCATCATTGATGCACTTGCCATGGAAATCGAACAGCCAACACCCTCCCAAGACAGGACGATGGCCCCATCAACGATTGATAGATTGACGGTGAGTTCATCTCCGCAACTGGGGTTTATGTGATGCACCTGGACGTCTGAGATAAGCGAAAGCCCCTTGTGTTCTGGCCGTTTGTAGTGATCCAAGATCACCTCTTGATAAAGGTTATCCAGTTGCATCATCGCTCGCCAAAATATTTCTTAGCCCCAAGGACTCCGTCGATCAGCGCATCAATATCCGTCTCGTCGTTATAGAGGTAGATCGACGCACGAACCGTGGAATTCACCCCAAACTTCTTATTTAGCGGCCAAGCACAGTGGTGGCCAGTTCGAACCGCCACTCCGATGCTGTCCAAGTATTGACCAACATCGTGTGGATGAAGATCCTCGACGGTAAAGGCGACTACCCCGCCGCGCATTTCCAAGTCAGTTGGGCCAAATATCTTTACGCCATCGATATTTAAAAGGCCTTCAATGAGGCGTCCAGTTAATGCAATTTCGTGGGCGTGGATGTTCTCCAGACCGATATTTTCAAGATACTCCAGGGCGGTCCCGAGTCCGACGGCTTGGGCCATATTGGGAACGCCCGCCTCGAACTTGCGAGGAACTGGCGCCCACGTTGCATCAGTCATGGTGGCACTAGAAATCATGGAGCCACCAAAAAGAAATGGAGGCAATTCATCCAGTAATTCAGCTCTCCCCCAGAGCACCCCGACTCCAGTGGGCCCCAGGCTCTTGTGGCCTGAGAACGCCAGGAAATCTACGCCGAGTTCTTTAACATCGATGCTCATGTGTGGCGCTGACTGACATGCATCAAGAATCACAACTGCCCCGACTTGATGGGCTCTGGCAACAATTGCATGCAGTGGATTGATCGTGCCCAGAACATTGGACTGGTGAGTCAGGGCAACGATCTTGGTGTCGTCTTGGATAATCGAATCGATATTTGACAAATCCAATCTACCATCGACGTCTACGTTGAACCATGAAAGTTTCGCACCGGTACGCTTGGAAAGTTGCTGCCACGGAATCAGGTTGGCGTGATGCTCCATTTCGGTTACAACAATTCGATCGCCACCACCAAGATGGAAGCGATTGCCCTTGGAGGCGTTGCCCATCGCATAGGCCAGTAGATTGATGCTTTCCGTTGCGCTCTTAGTGAAGACGATCTCATCCGCATTGGCGCCCAGGAACTTTGCAACGATTGCTCTTGCGCCCTCATAAGCCTCGGTTGCCTCTTCTGCAAGTTGGTGAGCGCCACGATGCACTGCCGCATTAGTGCGTCGGTAAAAGTTTGCCTCGGCATCAATGACCACGTTGGGTTTTTGACTCGTCGCACCGCTATCCAAATAGACAAGCCTATTTTCTCCGCGAATCAACCGCTCAAAGATAGGAAAGTCTTTGCGAATAAGGGGTGCGTTTATAGACATAGAGGTGAGAGTCGGTGGTTAGCTACCCACGTACTCGGCGTAACCCTTCTCCTCCAGCTTGTCAGCCAGTTCAGGCCCACCCTCTTCAACGATGTGACCGTTTGCGAAAACATGCACGAAGTCAGGTTTGATGTATCGAAGAATGCGCGTGTAGTGGGTGATCAGAAGAACTCCGAGATCGTTGGCAGCCTTGGCCCGGTTAACTCCCTCAGAGACGATGCGGAGAGCGTCCACATCCAGGCCTGAATCGGTCTCATCAAGGATTGCGATCTTGGGCCGCAGCAACTCCAACTGCATAATCTCGTGACGCTTCTTTTCGCCACCCGAAAAACCCTCATTGACATTGCGCTCTGAAAATCCAGGATCCATGTTCAGAGCATTCATCGCCGCTTTTACTTCCCCTACCCATGTGCGCAACTTAGGCGCTTCCCCGCGCAGTGCAGTAGCTGCAGTTCGAAGGAAATTGGAGACGGATACTCCAGGAACCTCCACCGGGTATTGCATCGCAAGAAAGAGACCCGCTTTGGCGCGTTCATCAACTTTCATGACCAGAACATCAGCACCATCGAGGGTGACGCTTCCTCCAGTGACGGTGTACTTCGGATGGCCCGCTATCGAGTATGCGAGAGTGGATTTACCAGAACCGTTTGGGCCCATGATTGCATGGGTCTCACCAGAGCGAATCGTAAGGTCCACTCCCTTTAGGATCTCAATAGCCCCTTTATCGGTCTTTACCGATACTTCTAGTCCGCGAATCTCTAATGTGCTCATCTTCTCCTCTTTCGGTTTTCTCTAAACTTCGATTGTTACGGCGTCGGCATCGATATGAACGTGGTAAGACTTAACAGGTTCGGTAGCGGGCAACCCCACGGCTTCCCCAGTGCGAACGTCAAATTCTGCCCCGTGCAGCCAGCACTCAATACGGAAGCCCGAAATGTCTCCTTCAGACAGAGAGGCCTGACCATGAGTACAAGTATCACCGATGGCGAAAACTTCGTCTGCGATGCGAGCAACACATATCGATTGGCCGTTCTTCTCCAAGCGAACTGGCTTGTTTTGCAGCAGTTGCGAAAATGACAGATCGGACATTAATCAATGACCTACCTTTTCTAGTTCGCTGTCTATGCGCACCATGAGACGTTCCTGAATTTCTTCATCTTCTATATGAGAAATAATCTCGGCGAAGAATCCACGTACGACCAATCGACGGGCCTCATCGATGGGAATACCGCGAGACATCAAGTAGAAAAGTTGCTCATCATCAAAGCGACCGGTCGTGCTTGCATGCCCCGCGCCCACGATTTCACCAGTTTCAATTTCAAGATTAGGTACCGAGTCAGCACGTGCCCCGTCACTCAACAGGAGATTCCTATTGAGCTCGTAAGTATCGGTACCCTCGGCCGCTGCCCGAATGAAGACATCGCCAATCCATACGGTGTGGGCGCCCTCCCCTGAGAGAGCCCCCTTGTAGTTCACCCGTGATTTTGCTTTGGGAACGCCGTGATCAATGTGAATTCGGTGCTCTAGATGCTGACCTGCGGTTGCAAAATACACTCCAAATAGTTCAGCAAATGATCCGGGTCCGCTGAACTCCACTGTAGGCAATAGCCGCACCAGAGAACCGCCCACGGTGACAGTGACCGACTTGAATGTCGAATCACGGTCAAGAATCGCATGGTGTCGAGCAGCATGGATCGAGTCATTGGCCCACTCCTGCAAAGTGACAAAGGTCAGATGCGCACCGGGGGCTAGAACCATTTCGATGTCTTCGCCGAGTATGGCCGAGCCGGTGTTCTCAACGACAACGGTTGCCGTCGAATGTGCGCCAACGTTGATGCGCACTTGCGAAAGTTCGGCGCCGTCGTTTCCTCCGGTAGCACGGAAGAGATGGACAGCCTCGCTCAGGTGGGTATTCTCGGCGATATCTAGGACAAAAACGTCCTCGACTTCAGCATGAACTCGGGCGACGATCGCATCCGATGATTCTGAAACCGAGGGTACGAGTTCTCGCGGAATTCGAGAGGTACTTACACCGACTTGCAGTTCGCCTTTGAGTGCAAGTGACTTTCGACCAACGGACGTCGAGGTCCCATCGTGCAAGCCAGCAAGACGGCTCAGAGGAGTGAATCTCCACGCCTCTTCACGTCCAGTTGGAGCGAGATAATTTGTGGCAAGAACTGACATTAACCAACCGCGCCTTCCATTTGTAATTCAATCAAGCGATTCAATTCCAGGGCGTATTCCATCGGAAGCTCGCGTGCGATTGGCTCGATGAATCCACGAACGATCATCGCCATTGCCTCATCTTCAGAGAGACCACGCGACATCAAATAGAAGAGCTGGTCATCGCTGATCTTCGACACCGTTGCTTCATGACCCATGGAGACATCGTCTTCACGGATATCGACGTAGGGATAGGTGTCAGAGCGCGAGATAGTGTCAACCAGCAAAGCATCACACTTCACCGTGCTCTTTGAATGATGTGCGCCTTCTTGGATTTGAACAAGGCCTCGGTACGAAGTACGTCCGCCATTTCGCGCAACCGATTTTGAAATGATCGTCGAAGATGTGTAAGGCGCCGCATGAACCATCTTGGCTCCGGCATCTTGATGTTGGCCCTCCCCAGCAAAGGCGATGGAAAGCGTCTCGCCTTTGGAATGAGGTCCAAGCAAGAACACGGCCGGGTATTTCATCGTGACTTTTGATCCGATGTTTCCGTCGATCCACTCCATAGTGGCGCCTTCAGCGCATGTTGCGCGCTTCGTCACCAAGTTGTACACGTTATTGGACCAATTCTGAATGGTCGTATAACGAACTCGGGCGCCCTTCTTGACAATGATTTCAACGACTGCGGAGTGAAGCGAATCCGACGAGTAGATCGGAGCCGTGCAACCCTCGACATAGTGGATATAGGAATCCTCATCCGCGATGATCAGGGTGCGTTCGAATTGACCCATGTTCTCTGTGTTAATGCGGAAGTACGCCTGCAAAGGTATATCCACGTGTACACCCTTTGGTACGTAGATAAATGATCCTCCAGACCAGACGGAAGTGTTCAGGGCCGCAAACTTATTGTCGCCAACCGGGATAACCGTCGCGAAGTATTCCCTGAAAAGTTCAGGATGCTCTTTGAGGGCAGTATCGGTATCAAGAAAGATCACGCCCTGCTTCTGCAGGTCTTCACGGATCGAATGGTAGACAACTTCAGATTCATATTGAGCGGCCACCCCTGAAACAAGCCTCTGTTTTTCAGCTTCTGGAATTCCTAGACGGTCATAGGTGTTCTTGATTTCATCTGGCAACTCATCCCACGTCGTCGCCTGCTTCTCAGTAGATCGGACAAAGTACTTAATCGTGTCGAAGAAGATTCCAGACAAATCCGATCCCCACGTAGGCATCGGCTTCTTCTCGAAAAGTTTCAAACCTTTGAGGCGCATGTCGAGCATCCACTGAGGCTCTGACTTCTTAGCCGAGATGTCGCGAACGACTTCTTCATTTATTCCACGACGGGAGTTTGAGCCGGCGGCGTCGGAGTCCGACCAGCCGTACTCGTATCTCCCCAAGCCCTCGAGTTCTGGATGCGTTGTTGTCATCGACTTCCTCCTGTTGAAGTTGCGTGTAAAACATTCGGGATGTACGTGGTGCAGACTCCGTCGCCATGGGCGATCGTTGCCAATCGTTGAACGTGAGTACCCAACAAGCGCGAGAACACTTGCGTCTCTGCTTCGCACAATTGCGGAAATTGAGCAGCAACATGGGCGATCGGGCAATGGTGCTGGCAGAGTTCTTCGCCTTGGACTCGTTGCAGCACGCTTGCTGCATAGCCCTCTGTGGTCAGGAATTGGGCCAGCGCATCCACACGAGCGGTCGAACTTGTTTGCGAATCAATTATTGGAGAGAGGGTTCGTTCGATCTCGGCGGCGCGGGCATTGGCAAAGCCCATCAGCGCCTGCGGCCCCATCTGAGCCTGCATGAATTTCAGGGCCGCGACTGCCAGATCATCGTAAGAATGTTCGAATTTCTCGCGGCCAGCATCGCTCATCACAAAGACTTTCGAGGGGCGACCTCGACCCCTTCCGTTAACGACGTGTGGCTCACGGGCAACGAGAAGGCCCTCAGCCACCAGGGAATCCAGATGGCGCCTGATTCCAGCCGGTGTAAAACCCAATTTTTCTGCAAGAACGACGGCGGTCATTGGCCCGTTTTCCAGAATGGAGCGCACAACGAGGTCGCGAGTACGAGGATCCTCGACCTCTCCTGCGGGTATCTTTTTCACAACATAAGTGTGTCGTAATTCCTTGAAATGTGCCAGTTGGGGGACTCGCGAGACTTGCGAGCGTGTCCAGGTTGCCCTCCCCCAGCACTTAGGCTTGCCCGCATGAGGCCCAGCCTAGAACGTGCTCTTGCCCGCTTAAGGTTTCGCCTAGAACGCTCGCTTGGCCGCATTTTGGGCCTACTCCTCTTCTTTCAATCTGGCCTAGTCGTCTCAGGCGGGGCGGTGCGAATCACCGGCTCGGGGCTGGGATGTCCAACCTGGCCCAAATGCACGAGTGACTCCTTCACACCGGTTCCCCATCAAGCACAGGGTCAGATTCATGTCTGGATTGAATTCGGAAATCGGCTCATCACTTTAGGTCTACTCACCGTCTCGATCATTGCACTCGTAGCCGTCGTGCTTATTAAAAGAAGGGATATCCGCGCACTTGCAATGGGCCAGTTAATCGGAATCCTTCTTCAGATTCCGTTGGGCGGAATCACCGTACTCACGCATTTGAATCCATTTGCCGTTGCTTCACATTTCCTTCTTTCGATCATTCTGATTGCGGCCGGGACTTCCTTGTATGAACGCAGGTCTCTCACTCCCCCCGAACTCCCAGCCATGAAACCAGGCGTTCGAATCATGTCAAGAGCACATCTGGTTCTAACGGCGGCAGTCATTGCGGTGGGAACCATCGTCACGGGAAGCGGCCCAAACGCCGGGGATGTCTCCGCACCACGCTTTCACATACACATTCAATTCATCGCATGGATGCATGCCGATTTGGTGATAGGCCTTGTCGCGCTCACGGCGCTTATGCTCTTGGTGACTTCGCCATATCCGTTGCTAAGAAAGCGCCTAGCAATCTTTGGGGTCGTCGCCATCGGTCAAGGCGCCATCGGCTTCCTTCAGTATTATCAAGGCTTACCCGAATTGTTAGTTGGCGCCCACCTGTTGGGTGTGACGTTGATTTGGATCAGTGCCTGGCGAATACACCTAGCAACAAAGTGACGGATCACGAGAGGGACAGGGAGATATGACAGAGAAAATGCCGGTGTGGAGTGAACTCGACGATCGAGCGGTCATCTACGCACGCGCCCTTGCAATGGACGCAGTTCAAAAAGTGGGCAACGGCCATCCAGGAACCGCAATGTCTTTGGCACCGGTTGCATACGCACTCTTCCAACGCCACATGAGGCACGACCCACACGACCCACATTGGCTTGGTCGCGATCGGTTCATTCTTTCCTGCGGCCACTCCTCTCTCACGCTATACACGCAACTGTTCTACAGCGGGTACGGGTTGGAGATGAAAGACCTCCAGGAATTCCGAACGTGGGGATCACTCACCCCCGGCCACCCTGAATACGGGCATACCGCTGGAGTGGAAACAACCACTGGCCCACTCGGTCAGGGACTAGCCAATGCAGTTGGCATGGCAATGGCTGCACGCTACGAGCGCGGCCTCCTTGACCCAGATGCGCCTGAAGGCACGAGCATTTTCGACCACCACATATGGGTTATCTGCTCTGACGGAGATCTTGAAGAAGGATTGAGTTCTGAAGTTTCCTCCCTCGCCGGCACACAAGCCTTGAGCAATCTCCATGTCATCTACGACGACAACAGGATCTCCATCGAGGGCGACACACATGCGGCTTTCACCGAAGATGTATCAGCTCGGTATCGCGCCTATGGATGGCATGTGATTGATGTTGCGTGCCTCATCGATGGAAACGTCGATCTGCCCGCAATGGAAAGTGCGATCGTCGCAGCGAAGAGTGAGCAGACCAGACCGACTCTTATACATATGAAATCGGTCATTGCCTGGCCGGCGCCGCATGCCCGCGGAACTGCTAAGTCGCACGGTTCGGCACTTGGGGATGCGGAGATTGCCGAGACGAAGAAGATCTTGGGATTGAACCCCGATGAAAAATTCGCCATGCCACAGGAAGTTCTAGATCATGTGCGCCAAGTGAAGGCACGGGGTGCGAAGGCACATGAGCTTTGGACGGAGAAATTCAAACAGTGGGGAGAGTCCCATCCATCTCGCGCTGAGCTCCTTGCACGCCTCAAGACCCGAGCGTTGCCTTTAGAATGGGAAAAAGCGATCCCCGTCTTTCCCTCTGATAAAGAGATTGCTACACGAAAAGCATCCGGTGATGTCATCGCGCACATCGCAAAGGTTCTCCCTGAATTCTGGGGAGGCTCCGCTGATTTGGCGGAGAGCAACAACACAACAATAGAAGGCGGCGGATCGTTTCTGCCATCAACGAGCCAAATTCCTGATGCGAACCCATACGGTCGGATTATTCACTTCGGCATTCGGGAACATGCGATGGGTTCGATACTCAACGGAATTACACTCCATGGCCTCACAAGAGCATTTGGCGGAACATTTCTCGTCTTTAGCGATTACATGCGTCCCTCGGTTCGGCTCGCATCGTTAATGAATCTAGGTGTAACTTTCGTCTGGACACACGATTCAATCGGCCTTGGAGAAGACGGTCCAACACATCAACCGGTGGAACACATTGCGGCGCTACGCGCTATTCCAAATCTATCCGTCATCCGCCCCGCAGATGCGAACGAGGTTGCGCATGCATGGCGCGTGATCCTTACGAGTGACGCACCATGTGCGCTCCTGCTCTCGCGTCAGAACCTTCCGGTCTTTGATCGAAATCTCTTCTCCAGCGCCAGTGGCGTGGAACGGGGGGCGTATATTCTGAAGGAAGCCAGCACTTTCCCCAAAGTTATTTTGATAGGGACAGGCTCGGAAGTCTCTCTAGCCGTTAAAGCTCAGAGCATTCTTGAATCTCGAGGAATCCCGACAAGAGTGGTGAGCGCACCCTGTCTAGAGTGGTTCGATCGCCAGAGCCAGGCCTACAGAGAGGAAGTCCTTCCCCAGTCAGTTGGCCTTCGGATAAGCATCGAGGCAGGTATTGCCCAAGGCTGGCGGGACTACGTGGGCGATCAAGGGTTCTCAATTTCCCTTGAGCATTACGGAGCATCCGCCGCGGCGACTACGCTCTTTGAGCAGTTCGGTTTCACGCCAGAGCGAATCGTCGACGAAGTTTTAGGGAGGCTTGCTTGATCACCGACCAGATTTCAAGTGCAGGAACATCCATTTGGCTAGACGATCTCTCGCGCAGCAAAATAACTGGAGAGGATTCTCATAGCCTGCCCCACCGCATCGCGCATAACAATGTAGTAGGCGTGACGACGAACCCAAGCATTTTCAACTCAGCCATTTCAACGGGCAGCGAATACGCTTCTAGCATCGAAGGCCTCAAGGGGCGCAGCGTGGAAGAAGTAGTCCAAATCCTGACCACTGATGACGTTCGAAGTGCATGCGATTTATTTGCGCCCATATTCACATCAAGCCTTGGAATCGATGGTCGCGTAAGCATCGAAGTGGATCCTCGCCTTGCCCACGATACCCAAAGGTCCATTGAGCAAGGGCGAGAGCTTTGGAAGATCGTTGGTCGCCCCAACGTAATGGTCAAGATCCCCGCGACTCTGGAAGGACTTGATGCCATTTCTCAACTACTAGCCGAGGGCATCAGCGTTAACGTCACGTTGATCTTTTCGGTGGAGCGATACGTGATGGTATTTGAGGCCTTTATGAAGGGTCTGGAAATGCGAGTGGCGGCAGGCAAAAGCGTCGCCGAGGTCACGTCAGTCGCCTCTCTATTCGTCAGCCGAGTCGATAGCGCCGTTGATGCCATACTCAAGAAGCAGAACTCACCTTCCTCAACTGCATTACTAGGAAAGGCTGCCCTGGCCAACGCCGTGCTGACGTACCAAGCATTTGAAATGCAGGCGACCACTCCCCGTTGGAAATCCCTTGAGAGCAAGGGAGCGCGAATTCAACGCCCGCTGTGGGCCTCAACGGGCGTCAAAGACCGAGCCTACGAGGACACTCGCTACGTCCTTGAACTCGTAGCACCAAACACTGTAAACACCATGCCTCAAGCGACGTTGGACGCTGTGATCGATCACGGCGTTCTTCGCGAGGAGAAACTCGACGCGGAGTACGCGAAATCACGATCCGTCTTCTATTCCTTGGAGGAAGTAGGTGTTTCGATGAGTGCGGTGACAGACGCATTGGAATTTGAAGGCGTTAAGAAGTTCGCAGACGCATGGAATGAATTGCTGACAAACGTAGGCAAGGCCCTCAGCGCATGATTTCATTGCATGGCTCGCTCACCTCAAAGGTGGATCGCTTTGATCCGCGCTTTCTTCTTCTTGTCGATGCAAGTGAGAGAGTCGCGGCAAAAGACGCCACCTTATGGGGACCGGCTTCGCGCAATGAGGCTCTCATTCGCCTCAACTGGGTCGATTGCCCGACAACTTCACGGACGTTATTGCCTGAATTGGACGCGCTGGCCGCACGCTTTCGCTCCTTCACCCGTGTCATTCTCTGCGGAATGGGAGGCTCCTCTCTCGCGCCAGAAGTGATCGCTGCCTCTTTTAAAAAAGAGTTGTTCGTCCTGGATAGCACCGACTCCGACTACATCACCGACGCATTGCTTGGTGACCTTTCCAAGACTGTGGTTGTCGTAAGTTCAAAATCCGGATCCACAGTCGAGACCGCCTCACAACGCTCGCTCTTTGAGTGGCAGTTTACGAAGGCCGGCCTTAGCCCCACCGATCACATTGTGGTCGTGAGTGATCCGGACTCTCCCCTAGACAAAGACGCTCGAAATCGCGGATACATGGTCGTAAATGCAGATCCCAATGTTGGAGGACGCTTTAGCGCCCTCACCGCCTTCGGTCTTGTTCCTGCAGCGCTCCTAGGAATTGATGTCTCAATCCTGCTCGATTCCGCGATTGACGCATTGGTGTCCTTTCAAGGCAACGACTCCCCTGCAGTGTCCGTGGCGTATCTGTTGGCTTACCAATCGGGTCAATACCTTGCCTTGAGCGATGCGGATTCGGGGATGCCTGGTCTGTCGGATTGGATAGAACAACTCATCGCTGAATCCACCGGCAAAGAAGGCGTGGGTCGACTTCCCATTGTCATTGAATCCCACTCCGCCACTGTCAGCGGCGAGGCAACCCGTGTCGCCTTCTCCGGCAAGAGCGACCTCGTGATCGAAGGCGAGTTGGGTGCGCAATTTATTTTCTGGGAATGGGTGACAGCACTGCTCGGCTATGCATTAGAGATTGATCCATTCAATCAACCCAACGTCACAGAAGCCAAGGAGAAAACGTCCTCGCTACTCACGGCTTGGGGTGGCAAACTGCCTAAGTTCACACCTACATCCGTGGACGGATATGTCGAGATATTTGCAGATGCCTCAAATGTCCAAGATGCACTGACGCTGGTAACAGACGCGGTTTCTGACGATGGATACATCGCAATCATGGCTTACCTGGACAGGAAAGCCGACGAAGAGTTGGTTCAACTGCGCCGGATCATGGCGGAGAAGAGTTCTCGCCCCGTCACATTTGGATGGGGCCCACGCTTCCTTCACTCAACCGGCCAATTCCACAAAGGTGGCCAGCAGAACGGGGTCTTCCTTCAGATCACGGGAGAGCCTCACTCGGATATGGAAATACCTGGAAAAGAATTTACCTTTAAAACTCTTATCACCGCACAGGCACTTGGAGACGGACAAGCACTTTCGTCAAGGGGTCGGACGGTGATACGACTTCATCTTCGCAATCGCGTGGACGGGGTGGCACAAATCCTCAGTGCTGCAAGGGCGATTATTTAGTCTTCGTCATCTCCACGAAGTTTACGAAGTGCCTCATCTAGAATCTTCAAACCCTCGGCATCGCTTCGGCGCTCTTTCACATAGGCCAAGTGAGTCTTGTATGGCTCATTTTTGATCGGACTTGGCGGATTGGCCTTGTCGCGACCAGCAGGATATCCGCAGCGTGGGCAATCCCATTCATCAGGAATTACCACTGTGGCGTCCTCGGCAAAGGAGGGACGAGTTTCGTGAGAGTTTGCACACCAATAGGAAACTTGGAATCGACCGATGGATTCTCCGCGTTCGGCCTCGCCCATAGGGCCTGCACCGACGCGACTACCTCGAATTGCGCTTCCGCCTGCCATCTTTACTCCCCGTTGTAGTTACATCTCAATTTTAAAAAATACCTTGCGCTCATCAGATTCTTACTTAAGAGCCAAACTCAATGCTACAACTGCTGCAAACCAGAGTCCGCCAACAACGATGGTGATTCGATCCAGGTTCCGCTCTACCACTGAGGACCCCCCGTAGTTAGAAGAGACTCCTCCGCCGAAGAGGTCGGAGAGTCCGCTGCCCTTTCCTTTATGGAGCAAGACCAGAAGAACCATCAGGACGCTCGTGGTCACGAGCAGAATCGATAGTGCCAGTTTCATCAGTACCCCTTATTGATTCTTATCTTGTACGCCTGTGAGTAGAGGAGAAGGATAACGCACCGGTGCCCTATTTATAGAACTGGGCGATCTTGGCCAATTCCTCGGGATCCAGGCTTGCCCCGCCTATCAGGGCGCCGTCGACATCAGCTTCCTTCATGATCTCGGCAATATTGGAAGATTTTACTGATCCCCCATAGAGAATCCTCATCGATTGCGCGATTTCGCCAGAGCCAATCTCTTCAATTTCCCCGCGGATCGCGCTGCAGACTTCCTGGGCATCGGCTGCGGTGGCAGTCCTTCCCGTCCCGATGGCCCAAATGGGTTCGTACGCGATGACGATCTTCTTCATTTCTGGCTTGCTCAGATTTGCAAGTCCGGCGCGAATCTGTCGGATGACGTAGGAAACATGGGCACCGGATTCACGAACAGAGAGATCCTCGCCAACGCAAAAAATCGGAGTGAGTTGGTTTGCCAACCCAGCTTTAATTTTGCGATTGACGACAGCATCATCCTCGCCATGGATTGTTCGTCGTTCGCTGTGACCAACGACCACAAAAGTGCAGCCAAGCTTTGCCAACATTGAGCCGGAGATGTCACCAGTGAAGGCACCGGAAATCTCAGGAGAAAGGTCTTGCGCGCCGTAGAGCAATCGCAAGCGATCACCGTCCACGAGTGTCTGAACGGAGCGAATATCCGTGAACGGCGGAAGAACTGCCACATCGACTGCGTCGTAATCTTTGTCATCAAGGCTATACACCAGTTTCTGCGTGACCGCGATGGCCTCAAGGTGGTTGAGGTTCATCTTCCAGTTGCCCGCCATTAACGGTTTACGCATCATTGCTCCTTATGTTGTGTAGAACTCTATAAACCGAGTGCCTGAAGGCCGGGTAGATCTTTACCTTCAAGGTATTCAAGGGCAGCACCGCCACCGGTTGAGATATATCCAAAATCTGAGTCCGCGAAGCCGAGGGATCTGACTGCAGCGGCAGAATCTCCACCGCCGATAACAGACATTCCATCTACTTTAGTCAGTGCCTGCGCAACTACTTTGGTTCCGTTTGCAAAGGCTGCAAACTCAAATACACCCATTGGGCCATTCCAGAATACGGTTTTGCACCCTGCGATCGCAGAGGCAAATTCCTTGGCAGAGTCTGGTCCGATATCTAATCCCATCTGATCCGAAGGAATTGAATCTGCGCTGACTATCGTCGCAGGTGCATCGGCACCAAATTTCGGTGCAACCACGATGTCGGTTGGCAAGTGAAGTGAGACCCCGTTTACCTTGGCTCTGGCAATGAGATCTTTGACGGTCGCAATGAGATCTGTCTCGACCAGTGAAGTGCCAATGCCTTTGCCTTGAGCAGCCAGGAAGGTGAAAACCATTCCACCCCCAATGGCGAGGAGATCCACTTTCTCCAGCAAATTCGAAATGACCCCGATCTTGTCCGAGACCTTCGCACCGCCAAGGACAACTCCGTAAGGTCGTTGGGGATTCTGAGTCAATGCCTTGAGGACTTCCACTTCAGCTTCAACTAAGAAGCCTGCCGCATGTGGCAATAGCCGGGGTAAATCAAAGACGGAAGCATGTTTGCGATGCACTGCGCCAAACCCATCACCTACGTACGCATCCACCATGGAAGCAAGTTCTTTGGCGAATATGGCCCGTTCATTCTCATCCTTGCTCGTCTCTGCGGCATTGAATCGTAAATTTTCCAGAAGAAGTATCTGACCGGATGTAAGCGCCTTCGATTTCGCCGCTACTACCGCTACCGAACTCGCATCTGCGAATTCGACGGGAATGCCAAGTAATTCGGAAAGACGTATCGCCACCGGGGCCAATGAGAGTTCTGGTTTTGTCTCGCCCTTGGGGCGTCCCAAGTGCGCACCGATGACGATCGATGCACCACCAGCGAGTAAGAACTCGATGGTGGGCAACGACGCGCGAATACGACCATCATCCGTGATGACGCCATCCTTGAGTGGAACATTGAGGTCGCAGCGGAGAAATACTCTCTTGCCCGCGATCTCAAGCTCGGCAAGCGATGAAGACATTAGAGTCCGCGACCAACTAATTTGATGAGATCGACCAGGCGGTTTGAGTAACCCCACTCGTTGTCATACCAGCCGACAACCTTCGCGGTCGTTCCAACGACTTTAGTTAATCCCGAGTCGAAAATGCACGAGGAAGGATCAGTGACGATGTCGGACGAAACGATTGGGTCTTCGGTGTAGGTCAGGAAACCCCTGAGTGGACCGCTCGTAGCTGCGGCCTTCATCGCGGCATTAATCTCAGCCGCTGAGGTTTCCCTAGAGAGCTCAACGGTGAGATCGGTTACCGAACCCGTTGGCACTGGAACGCGCATCGCGTATCCATCGAGCTTGCCCTTGAGTTCAGGAAGCACCAGGCTGATCGCCTTCGCCGCACCTGTTGAGGTGGGAATGATGTTTGTTGCGGCCGCGCGAGCGCGACGAAGGTCCTTGTGAGGGAAATCCAGGATCACTTGATCGTTTGTGTATGCGTGAATCGTGGTCATAAGTCCGCGGACGATTCCAAATTGATCGTTGAGGACCTTGGCCATCGGTGCCAAACAGTTAGTGGTGCACGATGCGTTGGAAATGATGTGGTGGTTGGCCGGGTCGTACTTATCGTCGTTGACGCCCATGACGATGGTGACGTCCTCATCCGTTGCTGGCGCCGAAATAATCACTTTCTTCGCCCCTGCGGCAATGTGCTTCTTCGCGTCGGCGGCCTTGGTGAAGTGTCCCGTCGACTCGAGAACGACCTCTGCCCCTACGGAGGCCCAAGGCAAGGCTGCTGGATCGCGTTCTGCGAAGACCTTGATGGTCTTGCCATCAACGGTGATCGTATCTGCGGTATGGGAAACCTCAAGGCCCAGGCGGCCCAGGATCGAGTCGTACTTGAGAAGGTGGGCCAAAGTCGCGTTATCGGTGAGGTCATTGATTCCAACAATCTCAATGTCTGGAGAAGTCAGAGCGGCGCGGAAGAAGTTACGCCCGATTCGTCCAAATCCATTAATTCCAACAGCAGTCACAGTAATCCTCGCTTAGTCGTTGTCCCACTAGATCCCCAGAGTAGGTCCCCAGAAATTGGGTGGGTAAGAAATGAGCCACAGCGCTGGGGTGCATGGTAAACCCTATCATCGACAAATCTCGTTGCCCCGTGCAGGTGTTCTAATTCACCATATGCAGGCGTAAATCAGGCCATTCTCCCGCGAACTCTGTGCAGCGATGATTAATCCAGAAGGTCTGGAGAAAGGCCTGCTTCGGTATCTGCAATACCCAACTCGCCTGCCCGTTTGTCGGCCATAGCCAAAAGACGACGAATCCGACCGGCAATGGCGTCCTTGGTCATGGGAGGAGAGGCTAGAGAGCCCAACTCTTCCAAACTTGCTTGGCCGTGAGTGATGCGCAGTTCGCCAGCATCCTTCAGATGCTCGGGGATTTGCTCGCCGAGAATTTCCATCGCGCGTTGAACTCGTGCAGATGCGGCGACAGCGGCACGGGCGGATCTGCGTAGATTGGCGTCATCGAAATTGGCCAGGCGGTTTGCGGTGGCTCGGACCTCCCTACGCATTCGGCGCTCTTCCCACGCCAGGACGCTCTCGTGCGCACCAAGGCGTGTCAATAAAACTCCTATCGCATCCCCGTCGCGAATGACGACTCGATCCACACCACGTACTTCTCGCGCCTTTGCCGTGATACCAAGTCTGCGGGCAGATCCAACCAGTGCAAGGGCTGCCTCAGGTCCCGGACATGTAATTTCCAGAGACGAGGATCGACCGGGTTCGGTTAACGAGCCATGCGCGATGAAAGCGCCACGCCATGCCGCCTCTGCATCACAAATTGCCGCTGAAACTACCTGTGGCGGCAGACCGCGAACCGGGCGGCCATTGGCATCCACCAAACCCGTCTGGCGAGCCAATGCCTCTCCATCTTTTACAACACGCACAACATATCGAGATCCCTTACGCAAGCCACTCGATGAGAGAACCGCCAAGTCGCTCTCATGACCAAAGACGTCAGCGATGTCTTTGCGAAGACGTCTGGCACTTTGAGCCGCGTCAAGTTCGACTTCTACGAGAATTTTCCCAGCCACTAGATGCAGTCCTCCAGCAAAACGGAGCAAGGCCGAAACCTCTGCCTTCCTGCAACAGGGTTTGGTTACCGAAAGTCGGCTGAGTTCATCTTTCACCGCTGCCGTCATCGCCATGTGCTTATCCAATCAGGCTATTGGACATGATGTGACCAAAAACGGAAGTTAATTTTTCAACATCGTGGTGCACGCTTCCGACTGCCGTTCGAAGGTCAGCGCTCACCAGTGTGCCACCCATCTCTCGTACTTGGTTCTCCAGTGAATTGGCATCACGAACTATCGAAAAGTCAGCAATGACATAGTGTGCTTGGAGCCCTGGTGCGTATTGCCTGATCAATCCCAGATGCTCCTCAGGGGTATAGCCGGCGTATTCGTTTCCAGCAATCTCAGGAACTGCATCCAAATTGAGCACCACAATTCTCTTTGCCCTGCTGTTGGTCAGGGCCCGTCTCTGCGCAGGCACAAGCAAATGAGGCAGTACTGATGAAATCCATGAGCCGGGACCCATAGTGATCCAATCTGCTTCAGCGATGGCACTTAATGCTTCGTGCCGAGAGGGGGGATCCTCAGGAATAATTCTCAAAGACTCAAGTTTTCCTCTTGCTGCCGCGACTTCTACCTGCCCTCTCACAACCCTGAAACGACCTCCCTCATGAAAAGTTGCCTCTATGTCCAGTGGCTGAGATGCCATGGGCAACACTCGTCCCACGACTCGCAGCAGAGATGCCACCCGATCCAATCCAACGACAGGATCTTCATCTCGATCCCATAATGCTGCCAGGAGCAAATTTCCGACGGCATGACCCCGTAACGATCCTTCGCCTGCAAAACGGTGTTGCATGATCGTGGCCCATTCTCGTCCCCACTCGTCATCCGAACACAGTGCAGAAAGGGCCATCCGCAAATCTCCCGGCGGAAGAATAGGAAATTCCTGTCGCAGTCGCCCGCTAGATCCACCATTGTCGGCAACCGTAACTATCGCCGTGATCGAGGGCGTGATTTTTCTAAGAGATGCCAATGTTGCCGCCAAGCCATGGCCGCCACCGAGAGCGACTACCTTCTGATGCACTATTCGCGACCTACATCGCGATGGATTGCATGGGCCTCTATGGAAACTGGGCCATCGCCCTTGTTCAAGCGCATCGCAATAGCCTCGGAAATGGCCACGCTACGATGCTTTCCCCCCGTGCAGCCGACAGCAAGGGTGACGTATTTCTTTCCTTCGCGTAGATACCCCCCGACCATCTGGTTGAGCAGCGAAACATAACTATCCACAAATGCATCCACCCCAGGTGAGGAGAGAACGTGCTGACTCACCGCGCTATCCAAACCAGTTTGCGAACGAAGCTCGGGAACCCAGTGAGGGTTCGGTATGAAGCGACAATCAAGAACGAGATCAGCATCCACGGGGACGCCGTATTTGTAGCCAAAGGAAAGTACGTTCACTCGCACTCCGTGGCTCTGACCAGAGGCGAATATTTCATCGACGCGTTTTTCCAACTGGTGAACGTTGAGGTTGCTGGTATCAATAACAACTTCGGCGCGAGATCGAAGATCCTCTAGGCGGATACGCTCTCGGGCAATTCCATCGACGATGCGGTCCGTACCCTGCAGTGGGTGTGGTCGCCTGGTGGACTCGAATCGTTGGACCAATGCTTGGTCGGTTGCATCCAAAAAGAGAAGCCGATGCGGAATCCCCTCTGCCGCAAGTTGAGCCAGAGCATTGTTGAGGTCATCAAAGAATCGACCGCTTCGAACATCAACCACTACCGCCATCGAGGGAATAGATTGCCCGTCTATTTGGGCAACCAATGCTGGTAGAAGTGCCGCAGGAGCGTTGTCGACAACATACCAGCCGAGATCTTCAAGAGCATGGGCGACCGTGGAGCGTCCGGCACCGGACATCCCCGTGAGAATCAAGACTTCGCGTGGCTGGTTCATGACTCCTTCATACTCCTGTATCTGTCAAGAACTTTCAAGAATCTCGCCTGTATCGGCGTCAAATGCCGGAGCACGCTCCTTTTCAAGATTGCTGAGAATTACCCCGGCAATCCTCGTCCCAATGCCTGGAACCTGCGCAATCTCCTTGACCGTGGCGCGGCGAATTGCAGCCACAGAACCAAAACGCTTGAGGAGTGCCGCCCTACGAACCTGCCCCAAATGTGGGATCTCATCAAGGAGCGACTCGAGCATCATCGCAGAGCGGCGCGATCGATGAAAGGTAATGGCAAAGCGATGGGCTTCATCGCGTATTCGCTGAAGAAGGTAGAGGCCCTCACTTGTCCGGGGAAGAATTAATGGATCATCCTGATTGGGAAGCCATACCTCCTCAAGTCTTTTCGCTAATCCGCACAGTGCTATGTCCTTCATTCCGGTTTCATCAAGGGCTCGAACGGCAGCGGCCACTTGCGGTGCGCCACCATCTACGACGATGAGTTCGGGAGGATATGAGAACTTCTGCTGCACTCCGCCTTGTTTCAAAACTTCAACGTGGTCGACACCTCGCTCATCTGCCAACCTCTTCAATCGACGGGTGAGCACTTGGTGGATGGCGCGTGTGTCATCCCAAGCGGTAGAGGTGTCGATGATGAACCGACGGTACTCACTCTTTTTGGCGACTCCGTCTTCGAATACCACCATGGAGGCCACCACCGAGGTCCCGGAAATATTCGAAATGTCGAAACATTCGATGCGAAGTGGGGGTCGCTCTAGACTAAGCGCCTCTTGCACCTCTATCAAAGCCTTGCCGCTGACTGCACTATCGGCGGATCGCTTGTTCACGGACTGTATAAGGGCATACCTGGCATTGCGCGCAACCGTATCGAGTATTTCCACCTTTTCTCCGCGTAGGGGAACCTTGATCTCGACCTTCGCGCCTCGGAGATTGCCAAGCCACGATTCAAGCACGGGGGCACCCGCAGGTAATTCATTAATGAGAATCTCGGGAGGGATGTCCATTCCGCTGCTTGTGAGAGAGGTCGCGCCATAGACGCAGGCAAAAAGTGCAGAGATTTCGTCTTCACCCTCAAGGGCATTCTTCTGATCCAGAAGCCACGAACGCGAACCCTTGATTGATCCGCCGCGAATGATAAAGATCGATCCAGCAGAGTGGGGCCCCTCGCGATGAATCGCGATGAAATCGGCATAGAGATTGTCGGGCAGCGCAGCATCAGTTGATTCTCGGACTCGTTCCAGAGCGGCCATCTGGTCCCTGATTTTTGCGGCCCTTTCGTATTCTTGCGCCCTTGCAGCAATCTCCATTTCCTTTTGCAATGTTGGAACAATGTCGCCCACGCCGGCGTCCATGAACTCAGTCAGGCGTCTGGCCAATTTCATGTGGTCCTCTTGAGATATCCAATTCACACACGGTGCTGCGCATTTGCCAATATCTCCAAGCAAGCACTGCCGATTGCTTTTTCTTGCCTTCTGAAAATTGCCGTCAGTGCACGAGCGCACCGGAAAAACCTTCAGCACGACATCAAAAGTGTTGCGCAATGCCCACGCATGGGTAAAGGGCCCGAAATACTTTATCCCAGGACGCTTCTGCTTGCGGGTGATAAAAACTTTGGGAAACTCATCATTAAGAGAAATTGCCAAATAGGGATAGGATTTATCATCTCGAAACTGAACGTTGTAAGTGGGATCGAACTGCTTTATCCATGAGAACTCCAACTGCAGGGCCTCAACCTCAGTATTGACTATGGTCCAATCCACACGCACCGCCTCGTGAACCATTCGGTTGGTCCGCTCAGGGAGATTTCCTTGAAAATAGTTGCTTAGGCGAGACTTCAAACTTAGCGCCTTGCCTACATAGATAACCTGATCATCGCGGTTAAAAAACCTGTAGACACCTGGTAGCGGTGGGATGTCCGCAGGACGGTAACTATTCGGCTCGGCCATGGACACTCATGGTGGTTACCTGATCGCCCGATTGGTCTGCAAGATTTGCGACAGGTAATGACCGGTATAACTCTTCTCATCTTGGGCCACCTCTTCAGGCGTTCCTTGAGCGACAACCGTGCCACCTCGGAACCCACCTTCAGGGCCCATATCGACCACCCAGTCGGCACATTTGATGACATCAAGATTATGCTCGATAACAACAACCGTATTGCCCGTGTCAACAAGCCGATTAAGGACCCCCAGAAGTTTGCTGACGTCTTCGAAATGCAAGCCAGTTGTGGGTTCATCAAGAACATAAATGGTGCGACCGGTTGATCTTCTCTGTAACTCCGTCGCCAACTTCACGCGTTGAGCTTCACCACCTGACAAAGTAGGAGCAGATTGACCCAGACGAACATAACCAAGTCCAACGTCGTATAGGGTCTTCAGAAAACGCGCGATCGTCGGAACTGCCTCGAAGAAATCGCGCGCTTGCTCGATAGGCATATCAAGAACCTCTGCAATTGTCTTGCCTTTGTAATGAACTTCTAAAGTTTCGCGGTTATAACGCGCTCCATGACAGATCTCGCAAGGTACATACACATCAGGAAGGAAGTTCATCTGAATCGTAATTGTCCCGTCCCCAGCACAGTTTTCGCAACGCCCTCCCTTCACATTGAAGGAGAAGCGACCTTGCAAGTAGCCCCGCACCTTTGCCTCAGAAGTCTCGGCGAACAACGCCCGTATCTTGTCGAAAACCCCCGTGTACGTTGCTGGGTTTGACCGAGGAGTCCGGCCAATAGGAGATTGATCAACGTGGACAACTTTGTCGAGCAAATCGACGCCGGTGACCGTTCGATGCCTTCCGGGAACTAGCCGGGCACCGTTAAGTTTGTTGGCAAGAGTTGAATAGAGAATGTCGTTGATCAGCGTCGACTTACCTGAACCGCTCACACCAGTAACTGCAACAAAAACACTGAGAGGAATGGCGACCTCGATGTCCTTGAGATTGTTCTCCTTTGCTCCCTTGATCACAAGACGTCGCTTGGGATCGATTGGTCGACGCAACTCTGGAATTTCAATTGTTCTTCGACCGGATAGATACGCTCCAGTGATCGACTCTGTTGACTCAATAAGTGATTGGTAATCCCCCGAGACCACGACCTTGCCACCGTGCTCCCCGGCTCCAGGTCCGATATCGACGATCCAGTCAGCCGCTCGAATTGTCTCTTCATCGTGCTCCACGACGATCAGCGTGTTTCCCAGGTCGCGCAGTCTTGTGAGCGTTTCAATAAGCCGCCGGTTGTCGCGTTGGTGGAGTCCGATGCTCGGTTCATCTAGGACATAGAGAACGCCGACCAATCCAGATCCGATTTGAGTTGCTAGGCGAATTCTCTGAGCCTCGCCACCGGACAGAGTCGCCGCTGGTCGTTCGAGAGAGAGATAATCGAGCCCCACGTTGAGCAGAAAACCCAGGCGGGCGTGAACTTCCTTCAGCACACGCTCGGCAATCTGACTCTCACGTGCATTCAATTCGATGTCAGCAAGGAAGGTTGCGCAGTCAGCGATCGAGAGTTCGCAGATTTCAGCGATGTTCTTTCCGCCCACCGTGACGGCAAGAACCTCTGGTTTTAGGCGTGCTCCGTTGCAAACGGGACAAGGAATCTGGCGCATGTAGGATTCATACTTATCGCGACTGTAGTCGCTGTCGGTCTCGCCATGGCGACGATGTATAAAGGGTACGACGCCTTCAAACCCTGTCGAGTAATTTCTTGTCCTGCCGTATCGATTCTTGTACTTAACATGCACTTCATATTCGTAACCATGCAAAATGGCCTCTTTAGATTTCACCGAAAGTTTTCGCCAAGGATTGTCGAGTGAAAACTTGACCTCACCCGATAGAGCTTCCAGCAATCTCAAAAAGTACTCCGAGGTCTGCCCTGTTGACCAAGGAGCGATGGCACCTTCATTTATCGAGATGGAGTCATCGGGAATGAGAAGATCGTGATCAACCTCTAGCTTGGTTCCGATACCGGTGCAGGCAGGGCATGCTCCAAAGGGCGAGTTAAATGAAAAAGAACGTGGCTCCAATTCCTCAAATGAGAGTTCGCAATCGTGACAGGCCAGATGTTCACTGAAGGTGCGCTCCTTCTCGCTCCCCTCGGCATCGACGAAGTCGAGGAGGACGATGCCTTGAGCAAGCCGCAGCGCAGTCTCTATAGAATCCGTAAGTCTATTCTTGGAATCCTCCTTGGCAGTGAGCCGGTCAACGACTACCTCGATGGTGTGCTTCTCCTGTTTCTTCAATTTCGGTAAATCCGACAATTGAATTACATCTCCATCAACGCGTGCCCGCGAGTAGCCTTGAGAAATCAAATCTTGAAAGAGATCGGCAAACTCACCCTTTCTGGCGCGCACCACCGGTGCCAGGACCAGAAACTTTGTCGTAGCCGGCATTGCAAGTATCTGATCAACAATCTGTTGAGGGCTTTGCCGTGATACGGGTTTGCCGCAGTTGGGGCAATGCGGCCGCCCAGCCCGAGCAAAGAGGAGTCGCAGATAGTCATATACCTCCGTGATAGTCCCGACAGTTGAACGAGGATTCCGATTCGTGGATTTCTGATCAATGGAGACGGCCGGAGAGAGCCCTTCGATAAAATCCACGTCTGGCTTGTCCATTTGCCCAAGGAACTGCCGGGCATAGGCCGAAAGTGATTCGACATAGCGCCTCTGGCCCTCAGCGAAAATGGTGTCGAAGGCTAGGCTCGATTTTCCGGAGCCCGAGAGACCCGTGAAGACCACAAGAGAGTTTCGAGGTAACTCGATAGAGACATTCTTGAGATTGTGCTCGCGGGCACCGCGAACGATGAGGTGGTCAGCCATTTACCTACACCCCCGCTGCTTCCATGCCTCGTAGTTCGCGCTTGAGATCCTTGATCTCATCTCTGAGCCTTGCCGCCAATTCGAATTGAAGATCCCCTGCTGCTGACCTCATCTGGTCAGTGAGTGACTCTATCAATGCCAACAACTCTTGGCGCGGGAGGGTAGTCAAGGCTTTTGTATGCACGCCGATTGCGGGTGTTCGCGAACGCGCAGCGCCACGTCCTGAGGTGGAAAGAAGTGCCTGGGTGTCTTCGCTTTCACGATTAATCAGATCGGTGATATCGGCAATCTTCTTGCGCAGCGGTTGCGGATCGACACCTCGTTCAAGGTTGTATGCGACCTGCTTGGCGCGTCTTCTATTTGTCTCGTCGATAGCTTTCGCCATCGACTTGGTGATGTTATCTGCGTACATATGTACTTCGCCGGATACGTTCCGCGCCGCTCGGCCGATTGTCTGGACGAGGGAGGTGGCAGAGCGCAGGAATCCTTCCTTATCGGCATCGAGTATCGCGACAAGAGAGACTTCCGGCAGGTCAAGTCCTTCACGCAAGAGGTTGATACCAATGAGTACGTCGTACTCGCCAGATCGAAGCTCTCGGAGCAATTCGACACGTCGGAGGGTGTCGACTTCAGAGTGCAGGTATCTCACCCGTACTCCGCGTTCTTGCAGATAATCAGTCAAATCCTCTGACATCTTCTTGGTTAAAGTTGTGACGAGAACGCGCTCGTTCTTTTCGGCGCGAATATTTATCTCGTGAAGAAGATCGTCGATCTGCCCCTTGATCGGCTTCACTACGATCTTTGGGTCCACCAAGCCAGTTGGGCGGATCACTTGCTCGACAACATCGCCTTCAACTTTGGTCAATTCATACGGGCCCGGAGTTGCCGAAAGGTAGATCTTCTGGCCCACCCTCTCTAGAAACTCACCCCAGCGAAGTGGACGGTTATCCATGGCGCTTGGCAGGCGGAAACCATGTTCGACCAAGGTCCGTTTTCGCGAGGCATCGCCTTCATACATGGCTCCTATTTGAGGAACCGTCACGTGAGACTCATCTATGACAAGAAGAAAATCCTCAGGAAAATAGTCCAGCAGGCAGTTAGGACCTGAACCCGCCGCACGGCCATCAATATGACGGGAATAGTTCTCAATTCCTGAGCAGAATCCCAGATTTTGCATCATCTCGAGATCGAATGTCGTGCGCATGCGGAGGCGCTGAGCTTCTAGCAACTTGCCCTGCCGTTCGAAATTATCCAGTTGAACTTCTAGCTCCTTTTCGATATCGGCGCCAGCACGCTTCATGGTTTCAGGGCCTGCGGCATAGTGCGTGGCAGGAAAGACATACATCTCAGTTTCGTTGCGGACGATCTCGCCCGTCAATGGATGCAAAGTTGATATGCGCTCGATTTCATCGCCGAACATCTCTATACGCAATGCAAGTTCTTCATACATCGGGATAATCTCGATAGTATCGCCACGTACGCGGAAGGTGCCGCGTTCGAAAGCCATGTCGTTTCTTTTATACTGAATGTCCACGAATTTACGTAGCAATACGTTCCGTTCAATGTGGTCGCCCACTCGAAGCGAGACCATACGATCGACGTACTCTTGAGGAGTTCCCAGTCCATAAATGCAGGACACGGTCGCGACTACAATGACATCACGTCGCGTCAGAAGCGAATTGGTCGCCGAATGGCGCAAGCGTTCCACTTCATCATTGACGCTCGAATCCTTCTCGATAAAAGTGTCGGTCTGAGGGAGATAGGCCTCTGGTTGGTAATAGTCGTAATATGAGACAAAATATTCAACGGCATTTTTAGGCATGAGTTCGCGGAATTCATTGACAAGCTGAGCAGCCAGAGTTTTATTGGGAGCAATGACCAGAGTTGGTCTCTGCAGACGCTCAATCAACCAAGCCGTCGTCGCAGATTTTCCGGTACCGGTCGCCCCGAGTAACACGACATCTTGGTCTCCCCGTTGGATGCGACGGACTATCTCCTCTATCGCCTCGGGCTGGTCACCAGCTGGAACGTAGTCGCTGATAACGCGGAAAGGCTCCACACGTCTTTGAATATCTGTTACTGGGCGCACGAGACAACTCTAGTCTTGGTCATTTTTCTCGTGCAGCAGTACTGGCAGGATCTTCTGCCACACGTATTCAACTTCACGCAACAAATCATCAGCGGTTCCATTATTGGCAATTACATACCCTGCCACTGACATTCGCTCTTCTGGCGTGGCTTGAGCACGCATTCGTGCTTCTATTTCAGAAGTCAGCATTCCCCTCTTCACCAGCCGTTCAGTGCGTATTGGGAGATCCGTCTCGACTGTGATGACGAAATCAAAACGTGGAGCAGCCCCCGTCTCGGCCAGCAAGGGAACCTCATAAATTAAGACATCATCCCCACTCAAATCAGCCGTGGCCGACGCAAATGCTTCTCTCACCAATGGATGAATGATCCCTTCAAGTTTGGCCCGCTCGGCCATACTGCCAAATATTTGGTCGGCCAACGCCCGTCGATCAATGTCGCCATCGCGCAATATGGCATCGCCGAAAGCGGCTACTACTCGGTCGAATCCCTCGCTTCCTCGTTCGATGACTCTCCGCGAAAGTTCGTCGGCATCCATCACCTTCGCCCCTAGGCCAGCGAAATACTCTCTGACGAGGGATTTGCCAGAGCCGATACCGCCGGTGAGTCCGACTATAAACACCACAATGCGACCCTAGCCTTTCCTCTTTAATGAAGAAACCGGCCCCGAGATCGCTCTCGAGGCCGGTTCAACGACGTCACATTGTTGAACTATTCGGCAGGCTGTTCAGCAGTTTCGACAACCGGTTCAGTCACAGCAGCGGCATCGGCGGCGCGTGCTTCGTCCTTCTGCTTCTTGTGAGCCATGAATCGTGTCTGAGCTTCAGCGTACTGACGCTCCCATTCTTCACGCTGGGATTCGTACCCTGGCTTCCATTCTTGGGATTCTGGATCAAAGCCTTCTGGGTAGATGAAATTTCCATCGCCGTCATAGCGAGCAGCCATGCCGTATTGAGTTGGATCAAATGCCTCAACCTCAACTTCATGACCCTCATTTGCTTGTTTAAGAGAGAGCGAGATTCGTCGACGCTCAAGATCAATATCAATGATCTTGACGAACAACTCGTCGCCCACTTGTACTACCTGCTCTGGAATCTCGACATGGCGTTCAGCCAATTCTGAAATATGGACCAGGCCTTCAATTCCTTCATGGACTCGGATAAACGCGCCAAACGGAACCAACTTGGTCACTTGACCGGGAACCACCTGATTGATGGTGTGCGTGCGAGCAAAGGCTTGCCATGGATCCTCTTGCGTTGCCTTAAGAGAAAGCGAGACACGCTCGCGCTCGAAATCAACTTCAAGAACTTCAACGGTTACCTCATCGCCAACTTCAACAACCTCACCTGGGTGATCAATGTGCTTCCAAGAAAGTTCTGAGACGTGAACAAGACCATCTACGCCGCCAAGGTCAACAAAGGCACCAAAGTTGACGATCGATGAAACAACACCGGTTCGTACTTGACCCTTCTGCAACTGGTTGAGGAAGGTGGTACGCGACTCCGATTGAGTCTGTTCAAGGTAGGCACGACGAGAAAGCACTACGTTGTTGCGGTTCTTGTCGAGTTCGATAATGCGGGCCTCAACCTGCTTGCCGATGTACGGTGTCAGATCACGTACGCGACGCATTTCGACCAGGGATGCTGGGAGGAAGCCACGTAGACCGATGTCGACGATCAGGCCGCCCTTAACAACTTCAATAACAGTTCCAACGACAACTTCGTCGCGTTCTTTCTTGCCTTCGATCTCTCCCCATGCACGCTCGTACTGTGCGCGCTTCTTGGAAAGGATGAGGCGACCTTCTTTGTCTTCTTTCTGAAGAACAAGGGCTTCAATCTTTTCGCCAACTTTGACGATCTCGCTTGGATCTACATCGTGACGAATGGAAAGTTCGCGAGAAGGAATGACCCCTTCGGTTTTGTATCCGATATCCACCAGTACTTCGTCGCGGTCTACCTGAACGACGATGCCTTCAACGAGGTCGCCATCATTGAAATTTCTGATGGTACCTTCGATTGCGGCCATAAAATCTTCTGCTGTGCCAATATCATTTACTGCTATTACTGGTGAGGTACTCAAGTTGCTCCGTAGGGATAGAAAATAGTAGGAATAGGGCTGCTAAGGGTACGGTTTGCTGGCAATCTGGGTCAATTCGAAGACGATTTCATCCGACATAGGCCAGGCTCACTTGGCTAGACTAAAGAATCTTATGAATCGATACAGGGAACTTCTGCGACTGCCTCACGTGAAGACCCTGGTTCTGAGCGCATTTCCTTCTCGGATGGCCTATGGAATGGTCGGCCTCTCAATCTTCTTCAAGACGATCCACGAGACAAACTCGATCCCCGTGGCTGGCCTAGCAATCGGATTGAATTCCCTCTCCGGTTCCTTCACCTCAGGCGTTCGCGGCTCCATCATTGACAGATATGGGCAGAAATGGCCGATCCGTCTCTTCGTGCCTGCATATGTGAGCATGCTCCTCTTGCTCAATCTTGCTCATAGTTCCACATCGATCCTTGTGCTGGCTTTTATATTGGGCTTCACCGCCCCTCCTATTAACCTTTCGGTCAGGCCGATCTGGAAATCCATCGTGCCACCGGATGTCTTGCGCACTGCCTACGCCCTGGATACATCAGTAATCAACGCTTCCGGAGTCATCGGGCCGATACTCGCGACGACCCTAGCGCTCTCGTCGCATCCATCAAGTGCGCTGATTACGTGCGCAGTCTCCATGCTCATTGGTGGAATCGCGTTGAGTTTCAATAAAGCCGTCCATGAATGGATCCCCGAAAAGAAAGAAACCGGAACTGCGCCTCTTTGGAGGCATCCTGCGATGCTGCTTCTCATGCTGGAAGGGTCCTTCATCGGTTTCGGGTGGGGTGCTTTCAATGTGGGCGTCCCGGCATTTGCAACCTTGCAGAATGTACCCCATCGCACGGCATGGATCTTGGCCACAATGGGCATAGCAAACATCATCGGCGGTTTGCTCGGTGGTTTGGTATCCAGAAGGTCTTCTCCACTCAAAGCCATGTTGGCCACGTACGCCCTCTGGTTCACCGTTTCGATTCCGCTGGCTTTCACTCATCCAGATTGGACTATGGCATTAGTTGGCGCGCTCATTGGTTTGTGTGGTGGCGCTCTTCAGGTTTTCTATTGGGAGGTGATGGAGGCAGTTCGCCCGAGAGGAAGCGCAACAGCGGCGATGGGTTGGCTCTGGACGGTAGAAGGCTCACTCGCGGCCCTTGGGTCTGCAGCAGGGGGCTGGATTTCAAAAGCGTATTCGCCACAAATCTGCCTTGGGATCACGACAGTTTCAACTGGTTGTGGTCTGGCAATCATCATCCTTGGAAGAAATCGTCTCTCAGCAGCAAGGGCGATTCCCAGCCACGATGAGGATCTTTTGGCTATGGAAAATAACGCATCCCCAAATCAGTAGATAGAAATCAATGGGCTGCGTCATTCCAGCTCTTGCCGATTCCAACACTGACTTCTAGGGGAGCTTCCAGCGGATAGGCAGAACCCATTGCTTCGCGTACCACCTCCGTGAGGATCGATTCTTCGTCTTTGACCATTTCGAAAATCAATTCATCATGCACTTGTAGGAGCAATCGCGATTTCAATTTCTTGGATTCGATTGCCGCTTCGACATTGAGCATCGCCTGCTTGATGATGTCGGCAGCAGAACCTTGTATTGGAGCGTTCAGAGCCATTCTCTCGGCGACTTCCCTGCGTTGGCGATTGTCGTG
>JANMBV010000122.1:0-9108 GCA_031360585.1 Actinomycetes bacterium
CGAAACTTATGTCCTTTGGAAATGAGCAACTCCCGCAATTCCAAGAAGTTATAGATTTCGCCGTTAAACACAAGGTGGATTGAATCGGTCTCATCGGAAACGGGTTGCTGGCCCGTCCCCACATCAATAATTGCGAGGCGGCAAATCCCCATCGCAATGCCTGGATCTACGTACATACCGCGCTCGTCAGGTCCGCGATGGTTGATTGAATCCAGTACCCGAACTAACTGACCCTTATCCGGTGCTGAATTGCCAACACCCCCAGCGATTCCGCACATGGCTAGTTAGTCAGAGACTGTCGGTCCATGGGCGACAGTCTCTCCAAATTCGCGCAACCACTCAACAGTTTCAGAAAGTGCCTGCTCGAAATCGGTGGGAACGATGCTTGGGAACAACTCCTTGAGCAAACCAGGGGAGTTTTGCGAGTCCTTCACATCTCCAGCGCGGGTGGCGACATATTTGACTTGAAGATCTGGAAAGTGCTTCCTAAGCAACTCGATCGTAGTATTCAATGAAATCCTATTTCCATACGCCAGATTGATGGCTCCGTCGTGCGTGACTTTCCGATTCATTCCGTCTAGGCAAATATCAAGCACAGTTTTGACGTACGTAAAATCGCGTGTCTGCGAACCATCCCCAAAAACTTCAATGGGCTCGTTACGCATCGCCTTCCAAATCCATTTCGGTAGGACTGCGGCGTATTCATGATCAGGTCTTTGTTTTGGTCCGAAGACATTGAAGAATCTCAGGAGCGTGACTGGCACTTCATATGCGGACCCGTACGCTTGCACGTAAGCCTCAGCGGCCAATTTGCTAGCGGCGTATGGCGTCATCGGCCCCAACCACATCGATTCATCTTTCGGAAGTACGCCATTACGTCCATAAACCGACGAAGATGAACTGAAGAAAACATGAGCACCATTTTCGCGCGCAGTCTCCAAAACATTGAGTGTGCCCGTCGCGTTGACATCATGTGTAGCAACTGGATTCTTCAACGAGCGGGGAACCGAGCCGCGCGCTCCAAGATGGAATATCACCTCTGACTTACTCAGCGCCTTCTTCAAAGCAGACGCATCAACGAGGGAAATATGGTGAAATTCGCAGACATTGAGATCGACATTGGAGATCATGCCCGTTGAGAGATCATCAACGACGGTGACCGAATGACCCTTGCTAGCTAGGGTCGCAACGAGATTTGAGCCGATAAATCCTGCACCACCTGTAACCGCAACGTGAGCCATGCGCTCACCCTACCAAGTACTGTTCGTCACATTATGAGCGTTTTCCTAGGCAATACTCAGGTGCGCGCCTCGCTTTTTCTGCTTGTTGCTACAAGAATCGAGCCATGAAAACAATCCTTTTAAAAAGAGTCGGAATAACCGCTGTTGCTGCCTCATTGGTCGGCGGCCTACTTTTCGCCCCGGCGAGTAACGCGGCCACGACCCCCAACCGCTACATCACCATTTTTGCCGATGGCACTGTGAAGGTGACTCCCGATGCGGTACGAATCAATGCTGCCGTCACCTTTGTCGGAACCACCAGCAAAGAGGCGATGACAACTGTGTCTAAGGCAGCGGCCGCCGTTAGAGCAGCATTTCTTTCAAATGGAGTTGCCGCCAAGGACATCGCAACTCAGAGCGTGAGCATCTATCCGGAGTACAGTTACACGCAGGACAAGGGGCAAATCCTTATCGGCTATCGTGCAACGCAGAATTTTGTTGTCATTGTTCGCGCTGCGGGGACTGCCGGAGCTATTGTCGATGCAATCGTGACTGCGGGCGGAGACAATCTGCAACTAAGTGGGGTCACTCCCTTTGTCTTGAATTCAAGCAGAGCGACTGTCAGCGCGCGGGCCGCGGCGGTTAAGAACGCAAAGGCAAAGGCCTCCTCTTACGCATCACTGCTGAGCGTGAAACTTGGCAAGGTGAATTACTTGATTGAAAATTCATCTCCCATCTCTTACCCACCGATAATGTCCGTTGCCAAGGACACATCCGGCGCCACTCAAATTGACCTCGGCCAACAAGACGTGACGGTCTCCATCACGATTCAATGGGCTCTGCTTTAGTCAAATCCTCCACGGAACCGCCCTATTGATCCTCAATCAATGGGGCGGTTTTGCTGTGCGGAGCAATAAAGGTACGATTTGCAAGCCTCAAACGTCCCCATCGTCTAGGGGCCTAGGACATCGCCCTTTCACGGCGGTAACACGGGTTCGAATCCCGTTGGGGGCACTGGTCTCTATTTGTTATAATTGCGCGAGCAATTGTAAATAGAGCGAGGCCTGGTAGCGCAGTTGGTTAGCGCGCCGCCCTGTCACGGCGGAGGTCGCGGGTTCAAGTCCCGTCCAGGTCGCAAGAGTTTGGCGCCGTACTGATAACTTGGCCGACGCTGAAATCTTTCTAGGCTGGGTAGCTCAGTTGGTACGAGCGCGCGACTGAAAATCGTGAGGTCGCCGGTTCGATCCCGGCCCTAGCCACTTTTTTATGGCCCCTCTACTAAAGATGAGTCAGACCGCCACGATAAGCCGAGATGGATCTCCTACCGGTCCGCCAACCCTGATTCGACCGGCGTTCGGCCTAGCACGAATTTCAATGAGCAACGGCAGGCGGCTTATTGCTGGCTCGTATGAACATCACAATTAAGGGAATGAACAAGATGGAACGGTGCCGGAACGAGGTCCCTAGATTGACTTCGACTAGTGCGCTGATTGCCACCAGCGAAAGAAAATAAGTTGCCGAAAGAAGAAAGAGTGGGTCTTTCACGTATCCGTTCTTTCTATTGCGGATCAACCGATACAGCACGATAGAGTAAAGAAGCCACCATAGAAGCGACTCATAGGCCACAGTATTGAGGGCTATTCCCCCTTGATCCAAGAATGGAATCGGACCGAACATAAATAGAAACGCTGGCCTGGCAATCGACAAAGGGTCGTGCAATTTTCCCGGTTTCAACATGTATCCGCTTAACGAGGAACTATCCGGGAGAGCCTGAACGGTTTTCTTAACCAGCCCGCTCTTCACCTTTGAGTCCCATATCTCCTGCACTCGTGTGGTAATGCCAACCGATCGTAGGACTCTAGTAAAAATCGCGTTCGGATGATCTATGAGGTAGAAATGCAAAAGGATGAGTGTCGAGTCACCGTGGAATGTAACAGTCGTTGTCTGTCCACGCGACGGACCGGTGGGATTCGCTGGGTCTATGTAACCTGAGGATCCGCCACCCTTGGTGGGAATCGCAATCTGAATGATTGAATCACCTGAACGGGCTCCTGTTGCCGATATATCTGAATGAAAGACGGAAATAATGAGGAATTTCAGAGCATAGACGGAAGTCGTAGAAGCAAAAGCAACGCAGGGAATGAGCACCAAACCAACGCCTAAATTCATCAACTTCTTCTTTGATTCGCCTCTTAACGCCAATATCGCGATCAGGGTCAGAGACGAGAGAAGCAAGCAAATCCACAGGTAATTTTTTGTCGCGAGCAGCGCATAGGAACCCAACGAAAGGTAGGCCATCGCCAGTTTGGTTCGACGAGCGAATAGATAGTTAAGACCGACAAATATCAGCGAGAACTCCGCGAGAAGGAAAACTTCCCTTAGGCCGACCGTCATCCAGAGAAAAATCGAAGGAATGAAGAAGAATAAGAAAATGAGACCCTCGAAACGACTACTTGATTGTCCCGATCGTCTCTGAAGATTGACTAAGAGCACCAAACTCAAGGTCGCAATAGCTATAGACAATATCCGGACCGACAAATAGTCGGGAACACCGAGAATAGTGAGGATCTTTGCTGGCAAGTACATGATCCAAAGGAAAGGCTTGGGCGCGGTAATCCACCCACTGTTGTATTGAGGGTTAGGGTCCCTGCTCCCATAGAGATTGTTGAATGTGTATAGATACCCTCCTTCATCCGGGGCAAGGGCAAATAATCTCCCAAGAAAACCCGCAAAAAGTAGATGGATGGTGACAAATGTGGTGACTAACTTATTTTGCGCAACGATTCTCTTAACGTGAGAAAGAGTGCCGAGCAGACGAGTCGTTGGGTAACCCACTACGCCGAACCTGACTTGCGTTGGAAACGCTTTGCGGCGCTACCACCTGCTTGACCGCCCCCGACTTTTGACCCACTGGATGGACCCCCACCTGTCCCCGCCGCGCCTTTGTGTTTCTTCTTTTCCAAGGCCTCCAAGAACTTGATGCGGGCATCATCATTGGGCTTCTTGTGCATGAGAGGAGGGTACTACCTAACCTACTGACTAGTCCTCACTTGGAATTCGGAGGGAGAAGATCAATAACGCAACCCACGAAAGCCCCCCGATGGCCATCAATGGATAGCCGAATCTTACCGGCCACATATATATCCCTAGTGCAAGGAGGCAGAAAAATGCCGTGGCAAACCACAGTGCTAGCGCGGAATCATTTCTTTCAAATCCAAGGCGAATTAGCCTGTGAGAAAGATGATCCCGACCACCTTCCAACGGAGAGACGCCCCTTCGGATTCGCGAAACCACTGCAACTGTCGTGTCGAGAACTGGTAATGCCATCAAGAGGAAAGGGATGGCAAGTGACTTGCTTCGCGGCGTGATCTCTGGGTCTAATCGAATCGTTAGCACGGCAACAATGATCCCGAGAAAAAGGGCACCCGCATCTCCCATATAGATTTTCGCGGGCGCTCGGTTCCACAGCAAGAAGCCAGCGGTAGCCCCTGCCGTCACAATCGCTAATGCGCCAACCAACACCTGTTGTCGCTGATAGGCGATAATGAATGTGGAGAGAGCGATTACAGCGATAGTGCCTGCCGCGCCCCCATCCAAGTTGTCAAAAAAGTTAATCGAATTACACACTCCAACTATCCAAAAAATCGTAATTGCGCCATCAAGAAACCGGTTGTGAAGTGGCGTCCCAATAGTATGAGTTGAAATCAAAATTGCTGAGACAATGATTGCCGCCAAAATTTGGAGGAGTAACCGTGGCCAGGGCTCCAGCCCCTTCAAATCATCAACCAATCCCATGACAGCGATAGCAAGTGCGGGAACCAAGACTGAACTCGCTAAAGCAAAGGTCGACAGCGAAAAATTAGAAAAGAGCATTGCCGAATATGAAACGATGAGGATTCCAATGGCAATTGCTACCCCGCCTAAGTAGGGCACCGGCTCTTTGTGTATCTTGCGTGGAATATTTGGGGAGTCAAAAGCACCGATACGAATCGCTATCGCTCGCATGACGGGTGTAAGGGCACCAACGAGTATGAAGGTGATTACTCCAAGCCCCAAGTATTGCTCGACCGAATGCTGCATCTTTTATCTAGGAGAGAATTCTCAGTTTGCAGCTTTTGGACGGTTCTGGAGTAATTCCTTAACCTCTGATTCGCGATATCGACGATGGCCACCAAGGGTCCTAATCGAGGTCAATTTCCCTGCCTTTGCCCAACGAGTAACCGTTTTTGGATCAACGCGGAAAAGAGCGGCAACCTCGGCCGGGGTTAAGAGCACTTCTGCATCGGTAAGCCTGCTCATGTTCTCGCCTCCACAGATGTCCGTTTCGCACCGATATGGAAGGAAGTATCCGCCTTTGTTGCAAATGAAGCAAGGGGTATTTTGTTTACGTCGCCTGTTCGAAGGCAGAGACCTTCCGCCATCTGGAAACCAATCTTTCATACCCATGACCCGCCGCAGATGCATCACTTGATGCGAGTCCCGCTAACGAACTCAGCACGTCTTCCACAGATGTATCTGCGTCCAGGCCATCTTCCCCTTCGGAAATGAGAGATAACTCCAAATAGACGGCGAGTCCTCCATAATCCAGCTCCAAGAATGATTGTGGATGGAAGACTTCCAACCAATTTCCAAGTTGGGCTATTTCCTCCTCGACTTGACCATTGCCAAATGCTGATTGAACCACGGCGTGTGATTTTTCACTTCGAATTTTCGCATTTGCAAGAGATGTACGGATCACGGTGAAGGCGCCTTGGCTATCACTGCCTCGAACTCGTTCTTCGGGTGAGAAAAGTGAGAACCATCGTGGCGGAATAATCCACGTCTGCGTCAGGATATGAGGAACCTTCTCTTCGACAAAATCAATTCCCGATGTAATAACTTCTTCAAGTCCTGCTGGAATGAATAGCGAACTTACTGTCGCTGGGAGAGTGGTTTTAAATTCTTCCATCGCTGCCCAACAGCGCGTAGCCGTCGACCAGGGACAGACATAGCGGGCACCATCAATATCGAGTACATGGGCACCGTCCGGTCGCAAAGCAGGACTTTCTGGAAAAACAACTCGCCGTAGTGCCAGTTGTTGTTCTTCAAGATTGGTATTTTCTGTCGCCTCTATCCCAGCCCAACGTAGGCGATCTGCTGGATCAAATGCTGTGAGAGGCTCATAGACCCGCAACGATGCAACATACGGTGTCGGGCGCATAACCCTTACGCCCGTGGGATGTAATTGCCCTCAGCAAAGGGATCGTCATCATCGCGATCTTTTGCCGGATCAGGCTCTCCGTGAAGTTCTTTTGCCAAACGATCCAGATCCATCTCTTGGGATGAATACTTCAAATCTCGAGCAACTTTTGTCTGTTTGGCTTTTGAGCGGCCGCGCCCCATGACGTGACCTCCTTACCTATAGTCAATCAGAGAGGAAGGTTATCGTGCCCGCCCCCGAGGTTCCAAAGTGGCCCGGCCTGAACCCCAGGAAAGACGCTCCTTAAGGCCAAAATACCCTGCCACTTGGAGGAAAAGGCTCAAACCCATAGTGGGGACCCGGAAACGGTGGTCTCCGATCGTACCTATCGCCGTGAACCACCCTAAAAGGACGGGTACGCCGGAAAATACCGATATCTGCTTTTCAAGCCCCCCCATCTTCCAGAGCCACCGAAAACCAGCAAAGAACAAGAGCAAGCCGCCGAGTAACCAGACCCAGGAGACCACTTTCCCAAGCCAGCCATACACCAGATCATGGCCTTGTCGAGTGGAGTCGATCTTGCTGACCGGATCGATCTTTAGCCACGGATTTCTCGCCATAGTCCCATTGGTCAGCGGCCCAGACCAGGGGGACCAGAAGTAAACCGATTTCTTCAGGGCTAATATCACCGTCTTCCCCGGGTGTTTTAGGTACCAAGAAATTGTGCACTTCACCAATTGACTATCGGAAGTCGTTGTTTCTGGGGGTATAGAGGAGCATGGAACGCCGCCGGTGTTCCCATATCCTCCACTCGCCTTGTCGCCAGCACCCAAACTCATGGTAACCCCAAGGTTTCTAGAAATGACGGCCCCATTACCTGCAACCGCATTCCTCACCATTAGGCCCGCTGGCAAAATCATCATCAAAAAGATTCCCAAGACGACGATCACAATGAAATGTTTCCACGAATTGTGAAATATCCCCCAGAAAAGGAAAATGAAGAGTCCCATTACCAAACCTCTAGGTTGCATGAAGGCCGAAAGACTTTGAATTAATCCAACCCAAAGTATGGTTCGAATTAAGTTCGCCCAATTTTTTTGTCGTTGCTCATATCGGATGATGAGTGCGACCGAAGCCAACATGCACGATGCGACCAAGCTTTCGTAGCCAATCACAAGCGAACTCAAAGAGAGTGTCGGATTTAACCCAAGAATCAGCGCCAGGAGCAACGCATATTTTGAAAGACGAGTCATTCTTATTCGCTCTACGAAGAAGGCAGAGGCAACGAAATACAGAAAGGTTTGAAGAAAAGAAATCAGATATACCAATTTGGCCAGACTTATGAATGAAAGAATCCACACTAAAATTGGATATCCGGCTGGCCAATAAACAAGGACGGATGCCCTAGAAGAAAGTCCATCTTTCAATATCGCGTCGACGCCCTTCAGATAACTCTCTCCGTCTGCGCCGAGCCAACCACCTTGCCTAACCGACAATATGAGAATGAATTTCGCGACCAAAATTGCACATGAGACGAGGAAGATCTTCTTTCTTAGTTTTAGATCCTTTTCAATCGCTCGTTTCTTCACTTGCTTGGCCATATATTCGTTAACCTTACTTTCGGTAGAGGCCGTCAAGAAATGCCTGGGCACTAGTTGTATCAGGGAAGACCTCTCCAGCAATCCAGGCTCGCATACCTCGCGCTGAGAGCGTTTTCAAGGCTAAATCGGCCGATTCTGGGGCTATGACGGCAACCATCCCCACCCCGCAGTTCCAGGTACTTTCGAAGGCGTCCTGGGAGATGGCGCCCACCTCAGCTAGGAGCTGAGTGGCCAGCGGAAGAGTCCATGTACTGCGGTCGAATATCGCGGTGAGAGCAGCAGGGATCACGCGTGCAGTGTTACTAGCCAACCCGCCGCCGGTGATATGAGCAAAGGTCCGCAGATCCTGGCCAAGAGCTTTGATGAGCACGAGGCAATCGCGCGTATAAATCTCCGTCGGCGTTAGAAGTTCCTCGCCCAATGATTTACCTAAATCTTGATAGACATGGCCAAGGTCTAGCTTTTGAGTACTGAGAATGTGCCTAATGAGTGAGTATCCATTGGAGTGGAAGCCGCTGGCAGGCATGGCCAACAACAGATCCCCGTTTCTTACCTTCTGCGCGCTGAGCAAGTTAGGAGCATCCACCACTCCTGTAGCAGCACCAGCGATATCAAATTCATCTTCGCCAAGCAGACCCGGGTGTTCGGCTGTCTCGCCGCCGATAAGGGCGGTGTTGGCCTTGACGCAACCAGCGGCGATTCCTTTGACTATCTCGGCAATTCTCTCGGGGATGACTTTGCCCACCGCAATGTAATCGGTCATGAAGAGAGGTTCTGCCCCGCAGACGACAAGATCATCCACGACCATTGCCACAAGGTCTTCCCCGATCGTGTCGTAGATTCCCATTTGGCGCGCAATCTCCGTTTTGGTACCCACGCCATCAGTGGATGTGGCAAGTAGTGGTTTTGTGTAGTGCTTTAAGGCACTTGAATCAAAGAGTCCGGCGAAGCCGCCGATTCCGCCAACAAACTCTCTTAGAGAGGTTTTTGCGATTGAGGCTTTCATCAATGCAACCGCACGCTCACCTGCATCAATATCTACACCCGCGTCGCGATAGGTTGCCACTACATAACTCCCTGTACTGGCGTGATCTCCAACCGCATTTTT
>JANMBV010000127.1:0-7840 GCA_031360585.1 Actinomycetes bacterium
GCCAAGAAAGATTCCTTGCACCCGGGCATGCAGAAGTAGTACATCTTGCCGTTGTACTCTGTATTGGCTGGGGCATCGGATTTTCTGACCTGCATTTTGCACACTACATCTTGGGCGTATTCATTTTCCATTTCGTTTGAACCTCTCGTTTTGTAGAGCCAGTAGACCGTTGCCAGTACTGCCAGCGCGATTACGTTTAGAATCGTTGTGGAATTCCAGCCAATATGCTTTGTCGTCATAATGCGCACACTGTGATTTGGAATTTGAGATATAAGTACGAAGATTCCTTCGGTGATAAGCCCGCTCAGGCTCATGACAAACCAGAAAATCAAAGACAAGCGGATCGCTAATTTAGTCCCGTAATATTTGCGATAAATCATCACGAGAGGAAACGCAAGCAAGTCGGCGAATATGAATGCGACGACGCCGCCAAAGGTGATTCCCCCGCGCCATAGGGCCGCGGCTAGGGGAACGTTACCTATCGAGCAGACGAAACTGATGAAGGCGATAAACGGTCCGATGATTGCATTTTCTAGGGCTGAGAAGAAGCCGTGACCTGTCAAGAAAAGTGCTCTCCAAAAGTGCAGTGGTACGAGAGTTGAAGCAAGGCCTGCGACTGCAAAGCCGATAAGCAATTCTTTGCGTAGCATGATGAAATCGCCGATGGTGTATCCGGCTGCGTTTTTCCACCCAAGTCTAGTTTTGATTTTTGATTTCCAAGACGCGCTTGACGCCTCTTCGTGATCTAATTCTTCCAAAGATCCACGAGCAGATTCGATCATCGCAGGTGGAATTAAACGCGGCAGAAGAATGGTGAGAAGAATGATCATGACTGCACCGCCGACGAACTCAGCGGCGGCAAACTGCCATCCGATCAGAATGATCAAGACCAGGCCTAGTTCAATGACGAGATTAGTGGAGGCGAACATGAAGACCATGGAGGAGGTGAAATCCGCCCCGCGGCTGAAAAGGCTTTTACTCAGGGCGCTGGCCGCATACGAACATGAAGAACTCACCATCCCGAAGAAGGAGGCACGCGCGACTGTCTTTGGTCGATGATCTCCTAAGACACTTTTCATTTTGGCTTTGGAGACGAAAGCCTGTACGAGACCTGAGAGGGTGAATCCAAGGACCAACGCCCAGAAGGTGTCAAAGAGCATCCACCAACCTTCAAGCAAACCGTCCGCAATCTTGATCATCTGGGCAGTTTACTCCCGCACGTGACCGCAGGTTGCTCTGCCCGGAGGTGAGTTAGGCTACGCACCTATGTTTGATTCATTATCACAGCGCTTTGCAGCCACTCTTTCATCGCTGCGCTCTCGCGGCAAGATTTCACCATCTGATATCGACAATACCTGCGCGGAAATTCGCACGGCCCTCTTGGAGGCCGACGTTGCACTCTCCGTGGTCAACCATTTCATCGAAGAAGTTCGTGCCAAATCTCTGGAAACTCTGCCCACCCTCCAATCGGGCTCCAATCAGGCCCAGGCGATCTTCGACATTATCAACGCCGCCCTAGTGGAGATTCTGGGGCAGTCGGCCAGGCGCGTCCGACTTGCAAAACAACCACCGACGGTCATTATGTTGGCGGGTTTGCAGGGTGCTGGTAAAACAACACTGGCAGGCAAGCTGGCCAAATATTTTGCAGACCAGGGAAATACCCCGCTTCTGGTTGCCTCAGATTTAGCACGGCCTAACGCCGTGACTCAGTTGCAGGTTGTGGGGGCGAGCATCGGCGTTCCGGTATTCGCACCCGAGCCAGGCAACGGCGTGGGCAACGCAGTCAAGGTTGCACGAGATGGTGTCGCATTTGCTAAATCAAAATTGCATAACATGGTTATCGTCGATACCGCCGGACGACTTGGCGTGGATGAATCCTTGATGAAGGAAGCAATCGCGATTCGCGATGCAATTGACCCCAATGAAATTCTTTTTGTCGTTGATGCCATGATCGGACAGGACGCAGTCCGTACGGCTCAAGCTTTCCTTGACGGTGTGGGATTCGACGGCGTTGTCCTAACAAAGATGGACGGCGATGCGCGCGGCGGTGCAGCTCTCTCCATCGCGCAATTGACTGGCCGCCCGATCATGTTCGTCTCCACGGGTGAGAAGCTCACCGACTTTGACATCTTCTATCCAGACCGGATGGCCTCTCGCATCCTGGGCATGGGCGATGTCGCTACATTGGCAGAGCAGGCAAAGAAGGCATTTGATCCTGCCACGTCGGCCAAACTTGAGACCAAGTTCGCGAGCGGTGAGGACTTCACCCTGGATGATTTCCTTGAGCAACTTTCGGCCATGTCCAAGATGGGATCCATGTCCAAGATGCTCTCGATGCTTCCCGGGGCAGCTGCGATGAAGAAGCAGATCGACAATTTTGATGAGGGTGAGATTGTGCGGACCAAGGCCATCGTCGAGTCAATGACCCCGGCCGAGCGGGGCGACCCCAAGCTCCTCAACGGCTCCCGGCGGGTGCGAATCGCCGGCGGCAGCGGCCGCACCGTCACTGAGGTCAACTCACTTGTCGATCGCTTTAGCCAGGCCCAGAAGATGATGAAGGCGATGCGCGGGGGAAAGATGCCGGCGGGGCTTCCGCCAGCCATGTATCAAGGCGTGCCTACGCCGTCTCGAGCCCAGATCGCCCCCAGCAAGAAAAAGTCCAAGTCAGGAAATCCCGCGAAACGGGCCCTAGAGGAGCTCAATTGACCTCGCCATTCTCCACAAATTATGCATAAAGGTGAACTTGAGGTTACTTCGGATCTGGTCCGCCGATTATTGAATGCCCAATTCCCACGCTGGTCTGATCTTGAGCTTCAACCGATTCTCTCCACTGGAACCGACAATGCTCTCTTTCGCTTAGGCGACGACATGGTTGTTCGCATGCCAATAGTTGAGTGGGCCGTGGCAGATGTTGAAAAAGAACAGGAATGGTTGCCCCAACTAGCTCCATTCTTACCTGTGACTATTCCGACACCCCTTTTCATGGGGGAGCCTGATGATCTTTACCCGCACCACTGGTCGATTTACCGATGGTGCGCTGGTGAGAATCCGAAGGTCGGACAGTTGAGCCGTCCCATGGAGTTGGCCTCGGACCTGGCTCTCTTTCTCGCGGCCCTTCAGATCATCGATACCTCGGGTAGCCTCCTTTCGAGCAGGGGTCTTCCACTAGTCGTTCGCGATGAATCCACCCGGACTGCCATTGCCAGTCTTTCTTCAATGATGGATACGCGAGAAATAACTGCCGCATGGGAAGCCGCCTTGGAGCTCCCCGTTTGGACAGGGCCGAATGTATGGATTCATGGGGACCTGTCTGCCGGCAACGTTTTGACCATTGACGGCAGACTCAGCGCTGTTATTGATTTTGGGGCATTGGGTGTCGGGGATCCAGCCGTTGACTTGATCATCGCTTGGAACCTGCTCCCGGCCAGAGCCAGAGCCGCATTTCGGTCCCAGACGGCCGTGGATGGGGCGACCTGGAAGCGAGGGCGCGCTTGGGCTTTGTCGATTGCCCTGATTCAGCTCCCGTACTACTTTCAGACCAACCTGCCTCTAGCTGAAAACGCCCGCTACGTCATTGGCGAAGTCCTGGCTGATTGTCGGAGAGAGTAAGGCTTCTGCCTGACGATTTCACCTTTGAAGGCGTAGATGGCAAGATTAGCAACCTGTTCGGGGCCCTCTACCCCCAAACACTTCGTATTCGCACCCGTTGGACATGTTGGATCGCGCACCCCGCTGCGAGCAACCTGAACGACAACATCACCTACAGGAGCAGAAGCACTTGGCTACAAAAATTCGTTTGATGCGTATGGGCAAGATTCGTACCCCTTACTACCGAATCGTCGTTACCGATTCCCGCAAGGCGCGCAATGGTCTCTCGATTGAAGAGATTGGCCGTTACTCACCTAGTCAGGAACCATCTTTTATTGAAGTGAACTCAGAGCGTGCGCTGTACTGGCTCGGAGTCGGAGCTCTTCCAACATCTGCTGTAGAGGCAATCTTGAAGATCACCGGTGATTGGCAGAAGCACAAGGACTTGCCAGGAAAAGAAGGCACCTTGCGCCATGCAGAACCACGCGTACACAAGAGCGTCGCATACGAGGCAGCCGTTAAGGCTTCGATGAACGAGCCAAAGGAAGGCGCAACGACTCTTAAGAAGAAGGCGCAAGAGAAGTTGGCTGCTAAAGCGGCTCCGGTAGAAGTTATTGAACCGACTGCAGTCGAGTCTGTTGCGACCGAAGCACCAGTTGTCGAAGCACCAGTTGCTGAGGCGCCGGTGACCAACGTCGCTGACCCAACCGCCCTTGAGTCCGAAGGCGCGCCAGCTCCTGAGGTAACGCCAACCGTCGAAGCTGTTGAATCGGCTAAAGAGATAACGCATTCGGACGCGACAGGTGAGAAAACGCCTCCGGTAGCAACAACTGAGTCTGCGGAATAACAATGATTGATGAGGCACTAGAACACCTCGTTAAGGGAATCGTTGACCATCCTGAAGATGTCGTCATCACGGAGAAGAACAACCGCCGTGGAAGCACGCTGGAAGTGAGAGTCAATCCAGAAGATATCGGCAAGGTCATTGGTCGAAATGGTCGCACCGCAAAAGCGCTCCGCACTGTTGTGAGCGCTCTTGCTGGCCGGCCTATCCGAGTTGATCTCGTGGAGACGGACGAAGGGCGATAAGCCATGCGTCTGCTCGTGGGGCGAATAGGTCGCGCCCACGGAATTCTTGGCGAGGCCACAATCGAGGTCCGCACCGATCACCCTGAGAATCGCTTTGCTATCGGCGCTCGCGCGCAGACCGATGCTCACGGTGATTTAGTCATCACCTCTCACCGTGTTCACAACGGAATTTTGTTACTGGGCTTTGACAATATTACCGATCGAAGTGGCATTGAGAAGTTGCGCGACACTTTGCTGTACTGCGATGTAGACATAGATGCCGAGAGTGAATCCGAAGACGACTACCACGTCCTTCAACTGATCGGCAGTACAGCCGTCCTTGAATCTGGCCAAGAGTTCGGAGTGGTCAGCGATGTCATCAATCTACCTGGGCAGGATCTTCTTGCGATAAACACACCACGGGGAGAAGTTCTCGTTCCATTCGTTCATCAATGGGTGCCGGTTGTCGATGTCAAGAATAAGAAGTTGACGGTCATTCCACCGCAGGAGAGTTCACTGTGAAAATAGATGCCGTCACAATCTTCCCGGAATACTTCTCGCCCTTGCAGCTATCACTGCTTGGTAAAGCTCAAGAGAACGACATCATAGATATCGCGATACATGATCTGCGCGATCACACGGAGGACAACCACCACAGTGTCGACGACACTCCTTACGGGGGCGGCGCAGGAATGGTGATGAAGCCCGAAATTTGGGGCCAGGTGCTTGATCCGTTGATGATCCCCGACACTGATCTGATAATTCTCACCCCCGCCGGACAAGTATTTGATCAGCCGATGGCACATGAATTGGCGCAATCTTCACATGTGATATTCGCATGCGGTCGCTATGAAGGAATTGATGCTCGCGTTGGCCAGTACTACTCGCAAGAAGCTTTTGTCGCACAAGGGATCCGGGTGCGTGAAGTGAGCATCGGCAATTATGTTCTGGGTGGCGGAGAAGTCGCAGCGCTTGTCATGATCGAGGCCATTGCCCGTTTGCTTCCCGGCGTTCTTGGTAATCCCGAGTCCCTTGCTGAGGAATCACATGTCGAGGAAGGCTTCCTCGAATATCCCAGTTACACCAAGCCAAAGATCTGGCGCGATATCCCAGTGCCAGAAATACTGCTCAGCGGAAATCATGGCGCCATCGCGAAATGGCGCGCAGACCAAGCGGCCCAGCGTGGCGTTAACTGAGCGTGCGACTCGCTAGTAGTGCTAGCACTCGCGTAGGATTATCAGATGGCATCTATTGACCCAGCCGTTCAGGCACGGTTAATCCGCGACCTCGAACCCGTTGTAGCCGTAGAACTCGAGCGCCACGTATCGGTGCAGAAGAATTGGTATCCGCACGAGTACGTCCCGTGGAGTGAAGGTCGCACCTTTGCCGGACCTCTAGGCGGGGACGCATGGGAAGCCAAAGATTCCAGGCTCTCAGGCATCGCCCAAGACTCGCTGGTCCTGAATTTGATGACCGAAGACAACCTGCCCAGTTACCACACCGAGATTGCGATCTCCATGGGTCGCGACGGCGCATGGGGCAACTGGATTGAGCGATGGACCGCCGAGGAAGCTCGTCACAGCATCGCCATCCGTGACTACCTGATGGCAACGCGCGGAGTAGATCCTTACGAACTCGAAGATCTGCGGATGGCGCATATGCAACTCGGGTATACGACTCCGTACGACAAGGACATGCTTCATACCGTCGCCTATGTCTCCTTCCAAGAGTTGGCCACCCGCATTTCACATCGCAATACGGGACGAATTTCCAATGACCCGATTGCAGAGGCTTTGTTGCAGCGCGTGGCACTGGATGAGAACCTGCACATGATTTTCTATCGCAACTTGCTGAGCAAGGCGATTGATCTCGAGCCCGACTCCGCGATGCGGGCGATTACGGATGTCGTCAGCGATTTCGCAATGCCAGGGGTTGGAATGCCCGGCTTTGGTCGAAAGGCCGTGCAGATCGCCCTTGCTGGAATTTATGACCAGAAGCAGCATATTGATGAGGTTGTGGCACCTGTACTTCGCGCCTGGAATATCTTCGATCGCGAAGACTTCACTGACGATGGGGCAAAGGCCCGCGATGAACTTGCCGCCTTCATCGTCAAAGCAGAAGAGGACGCCAATCGGTTCATTGAAAAGCGCGATGCCCACTTTGATCGATTAGTCGCGCGCGGCCAAGAACCTATCCGACTTACGTAGTAGTTTTGCCTTATGGCAACCACAACAGAGGAACTTGCTACAAAGGTCGCGCTCGTAACCGGTGCCTCTGGCGGTATTGGTCGTGCAATCAGTTTGCGGCTGGCCGCAGCTGGCGCCCAAATGGTTCTAACTGGCAGAGATCAGACCCGCCTCAAGGAGACTTCTGGATTAATAACTGCAGCAGGTGGGCTGTCCCCGTTGGTATGCCATCTTGATCTTTTGGATCTCTCATCCATAAAGTCCGCGGTGAAAGTTGCCGAGGAAAAGTTCGGGCATATAGATGTCCTGGTCAATAACAGCGGGATCACCGGAAAGACGGTGCCTATGTGGGAATTGCAGGAAGACGAGTGGGATGAAACCATCGACACCAATCTCAAAGGCCCCTTTCTTCTCACACGCGAGGTGATTCCCGCAATGATTAACCGCGAAAGTGGATCGATCATTTTTATCGGATCTGTCACCGGTAAGCGCCCCTTCATGGACAAGACGGCCTATGCGGCCTCAAAACTCGGGTTAGTCGGGATGATGCGCACACTCGCTCTCGAACTTGGGTCTCACGGCGTCAGGGTCAATCTCATATCGCCTGGCTTTGTTGCGGGTCCGCGCTTGGACGGCGTGATTGAACAGGTTGGGGAATCAGAGAAGTCCAGTTTTGAAGCGGCTCATGCAAAGATGAGAGAAATGATTCCCACGGGGAAATTTGTTTCTCCAGAGAACATCGCAGAGGGTGTGCTTTTCTTAGCGAGCGAACGTTCCGCCGGAATAACGGGCGACGACCTCAATATCTCCGGCGGGTTGGTTATGTACTAGTGGGACACCGGGTGCATTTTAGGCAAAAGACGAGAGACATCACTGCATTTGAAGGACCCGACAAACTGAAACTTTTTGGATATCTTGCGTCGAGGAGATTGCGCCCGCACGAAGAAGAGATTCAGCTCGAACTGCTTGTCGGAAAGATATGACCGGTCAAATTTTTG
>JANMBV010000123.1:0-2591 GCA_031360585.1 Actinomycetes bacterium
TTCTTCAGTCGTAAGCAATAACTCCAGTCCATGTCCCTTTCCGCGATGATTTTCGGCTTGTCTGAAAAGCAGGTGTGGGGTACCCATGTCTAATGGAAGCATCTCCTTGTAGGTCTGCCTCGAATGCTCCAGTCATTTGAAACGCAACACGATCCACATCTTCCTCATAAATCAGATGTCTTTCCATGCTGAGCCCGAGTTAAGTGGATGAGCGCACCCACCAATAGGACCAGGCCGATCGCTGCGCCACTCATCCATTGTGCAGCGGCCATTCCGAAACCAATCGCAGCAACGAGGTGGGCAATAATCACTACTGCACCCAGGCCGCCTGTCATCTTTGCGCCTTTGTGTGTATGGATATTCATTTCAAAAACCTTTCGTGTTAGTCGCCAGACGTAATCGCGCCAGCGATGAAATCAATCTCTTTCAAACTTGGTCTCGCCTTACGCGTATCCCCAATAAGGAAGCGATGAAAGGCGCGATCGTGGCAAATACTCACGATGGTCGATGCAACAGCAGAACAATTCGTCTCGCGTGAAACCCGCCCGAGCTCACGCTCTTCAACCAGATACTTTTGAAGAGCATGACCAGGGTCGAAAGCACTATCTGATGCCGCCATCTCATGTCTTAGTGCGCTAAGCAGTTCTGTATCAGAGAAGGCTGAAGCAATGAGCGGAACTAATTCATCCATCACAATCCCAGAATGCCTAACGAATGCATGAAGGTTGCTGGCAATACTGCCCTTCCCAACCTGCAACTCGGTTTCGCCAATGGGTTGTGAGAGCGAATAGATGCGCCGCAGGATTGTTTGCGCGAGCAATTGGAGTCGGTCGTCAAAATAGTTATACAGCGTTCCGGGTGCGATTCCCGCCACCGACGCGATTGCGCGAGTAGATGCAGAAGCGAGACCTTCGCTCTGAATCACCCGTAAAGCTGCATCCAGAATGTGTTCCCGGATGGCTTCTGCTTCTCCACCTGTCGAAGCCACAATTTTGTCGGAGAGAGGTCTAGGCATCTCGGCGCCTTTCGGTCAGCACGGCAATCAACACAATGACCACACCATAGATCACCAGAACTATCGCAGCGGTTGATTGCGGCAATAAATGAGCATTTGGGTCTCGCACGAGTGCTCGGCTGAGGGCCGAGGGTAACCAGCGCCCAAGAGTGGCCGAGAAACCGAGGACTATGTTCTCGATGACAAAAAGCCAGGTAAGCCAACCGACGATTGCCGTAACTTGATTCCGAATCAGGCTTCCAGTCGCCGCCCCGAGAGCACCAAAGAGCGCGGCAGCAAGAACCGCACCGCCCAAGATCGTCCATGCCATGGAAGACCCCAGTGGGAACGTGTCTCCTTTGGCGGAGTACAGGTGGTTCGCCACTGCCATTGCCGTCCCAGCCGAGAGCGCACCAAATACCACTCCTGTACTGGTAGCAACGATCAATTTACTGACAATTACTTTCCACCGTTGAGGAGTACTTAAGAATGTATCCGTCGCCGTCCGTTGACGATATTCACCAGCGGAGATGATCACGCCCAGAACAAGCATGTATATTCCACCACTTGCCGTAACGTGCAATACTTCCCTAATTCCGTGCGCCGATTCAAGATTAATCTTTGAATTCGAAGCGACCAATATTGCCCCAACAACAGCCAGTCCAGTCGTTACGATGGTCGCAACCAACAAAGCCCATGTTGTCTTAGTAGTCCGCAGTTTTAGATATTCTGCGGCAATGAGGTCTCTCATGATCGCGCCCGTGTTCTCGGAGACGTGAGTTCGAAAAATATTTCCTCAATTCGTCCAGACGCGACCTTCCCGACGGATCCCGCGAGTGCGCACAATGAAGATACACACACGATTTTTCAGTGATAAATTAACACCAAATGATCGGCAACCAATTAGACTTCATTGAGAATATGACTCGAGAAAAGAACGGTACGTCCTTGCTTTGCCCATCCCGCGATGAGATTCCTGAGCCATGCCATGCCAGCCGGATCCAAACCATTGCTTGGCTCGTCCAACACAAGCACGGGTGGATCGCCAAGCAATGCCGTGGCGAGGGCCAGTCGTTGTCTCATGCCTTGTGAGTATCCGCCAACCGATCGATCAGCCGCGTCGGTCAACTCAACAATTTCGAGCACTTCCCCCACACGTTGGCGTTGAATTCCAGCGGACTTGGCAATTATCCGAAGGTGATCAACTCCGGAGCGCCCCGGGTGATATCCCATGGAATCCAGTACCGCCCCCACTGATCGACGAGGAGAATCTAGCTCCTCATATTTGACCCCGTCTATCAGGGCCACACCCTCATTAGGATTCGAAAGTCCCAACAGAATCCTTAGCGTGCTCGTCTTGCCTGCTCCGTTTGGGCCAAGGAACCCGGTAACTGCTCCAACCGGAGCAGTGAAACTCACGCCATCTACCACTCGAGTCGAACCAAAAATCTTGGTGACTTTCTCTATCTCTATCATTTCCCTCTTCTCTCATTATGAGCAGTTGTTCACTATTAAGAGGATAATAAACACTCGTTCACTACGATGTCAAGTCTTGCCCCTCCTTTAGACTTGCAAGGGTTCAAGAAACGGAGCACCA
>JANMBV010000131.1:0-8509 GCA_031360585.1 Actinomycetes bacterium
GCCAACCATCGATGTGATTCGAGCACCGAGTTTCTCATTGAAAACCGCAATTTTGCTCATAAACGCTTCTTTCCTGGAGTGAAGACCGTGGGGCAAACGATATCTCTAACTTTCGAAATAGATCATTTGAACACGCTTTCTTGATATCCTTGTGCATCATGCGAGGTGAGGAAGTAGTCCGAAGGAGCCCGCACTGGCACCGCCCTCACATGGGCGAGCATCGTTGGCCAGTTTCACTTGTCGTGCTTTTGGTCATATCTATGCAGTATCTCCTTCCACAGAAACTCTCGCTCTCTTTCCAAACGCCCATTTGCGTCATCGAAGGTGTACTTCTCATTGCGGTGGTCGTCATTAGTCCGAAGCGAATATCAGAGCACATAGTCTCTGCCCGAGTTCTTGGGGTTCTGTTGATCGCCACAATGTCGCTCTCCAATACTGCCTCTGCCGTCAAGTTGATTGATGCCATCATCACTAAAGGCGTTACAGATGCTCGTAGTCTGTTGTTATCGGGTGGTTCAATCTGGCTGACCAATGTGGTGGTCTTTGGACTTTGGTATTGGGAACTGGATAGAGGCGGGCCAGGAAAACGGGCCCAAGCCATTCATCCTTATCCCGATTTCATGTTTCCACAAATGTCTGATCCCCTATATGCCTCGCCGACTTGGCATGCTAATTTTTTCGATTATCTGTATACCTCTTTTACAAATGCCAGCGCCTTCAGCCCGACCGACGTTATGCCGCTTACTCGTTGGGCGAAGATGTTGATGCTCATTCAGTCGATGACGGCGCTCTTGATGGTAGGTCTGGTAATCGCACGCGCCGTCAACATTCTTCGTTGACTATGAGTCAAAATCGAGTAGAGCTCACACCGAAACAGTTGGATGCACTTGGCTTGATGGTTGGAGGACGAGTCAGCACTGCTGCTTCAGTTTTAGATCAACATGGACACGATGAATCTGCTTTCCCACTGGTGCGGCCGTCGGCAGTTGTCATGGCATCGTCGACAGAAGAGGTATCGAATATCCTCGCATATTGCAACGCGGAAAGGATTCCAGTAGTGGCCTTCGGCGCAGGGACTTCTTTAGAGGGACACGTCGTGCCACTGCATGGCGGCATAAGCTTGGATCTTACGAAAATGAATCGCATCATTGAGGTGCGTCCCGATGACCTATTGGTACGAGTTGAAGCAGGCGTTCACAGGGTTGCACTCAACGAAAAGTTAGCCGGTGAAGGGCTTTTCTTCTCAGTTGATCCGGGGGCAGATGCAACAGTTGGAGGGATGGCGGCCACCGGAGCCGCCGGCACAACGACAGTTCGTTATGGATCCATGCGTGAAAATGTCATGGCGCTTACTGCCGTCCTTGCCGACGGCCGGATCATTCACACCGGCCGAGACACTCGCAAGCTCTCCGCTGGCTATGACTTGACTCGATTGCTGGTGGGCTCTGAAGGAACTCTGGCGGTGATTACCGAATTGTCGCTTCGAGTATTTGGGATCCCAGAGAAAATGGCTGCTGCGATCGTACGATTTCCAAACCTTGCACAAGGTGTTTCTGCTGCAACGGTGATTGTGAAGGCCGGGGTAGCCATCGCGCGCTGTGAGTTTCTCGATGCAACATGTATCCGCAATGTCAACGCATATAACTCATTGTCATTGACGGAGTTACCGACGCTCCTATTCGAATTTCACGGCACGTCGAGAAGCGTCGCGGATGATGCGCAAGCGGTTCAAGAAATCGTCGCTGAATTTGGTGGTTCCGAGTTTGAGTGGACAGGCGATGAGAGCCAACGTCGCAAGTTATGGAAAGCACGCCATAGCGCGCATTGGGCAATGGTCGCCGCCCACCCGGGCAAGAAGGGCGTGAGCACGGATATGGCAGTCCCTCTTTCACAGTTGGCTAAGGCAGTAGCAATGGTGGATGAGACTTTCGCAGCTCATGATTTCCCACATTCGATTCTGGGCCATGTTGCCGACGGAAATTTTCACTGCCTAGTCATCACAGATCCTTCTGTGCCAGAGCAACTCATGGAAATTCGAGAATTGGTGCATGAGATCAATCTGGCGATCATCAAATTGGGAGGAACCTGCACCGGCGAACATGGCATCGGAGCAGGGAAAATTAAAGCCTTGGCCGTTGAGGCGGGAGATTCGCTGGCAGTGATGAAAGCAATCAAGAAGGCGCTAGATCCACGATCTATCCTGAATCCAGGCAAGATCTTCGAAGGCTCTTGACTAACTCTTCTTTACCCTGGTCTTGCCGTTGTCGGGCTTTTCAGCTTTTGGCGTTTTACTTGGCTTGGCAACTACCGGCTTTACTGGAGCCACCGGCTTAATTGGCTCTGCAGGCTTAATTGGCTCTGCTGACTTCGTCGGCTTTACAATATGGGCGGATTGAACAACATTGCCCAGGGCATCGAGTGCCGTCTTGCGAGCAGCGGTTGCGGCGGTAATTGCAGCGTTTTTTGCGCTTTTGGCGGCACTCTTCTGGTCTGTGGTTGTGACCACAGAGAGTGCCTTGGCGAAGTCAGAATCGGCCTTGGCTATCGCGGCTTGAAAGGTAGAAATGACGGCCTGATGCTTGGCTTGGCGAGCAAGCTGAGCGGATTGGTTCTGAGCGTTTGCTAACTTGAGTGCTGCGGTGTACTGATCCATCTGGACCTTCCACGCCGCGTCATACTTGTCAGTAACAACTTTCCGTGCGGCGAGATATTGGTCCATTGAAACTTGGTAAGCGGCGAGGGCGATTTTGTATGCGGCTAACTGAGCGGCGTAGGTCGTAGCCGCAGGGGAAGGGGTGGCCACGGGAGTGGGGGTTGGGGTCTGGTCGGTGGCGCTAGCCACGGAGACGGAGCCTAGAATCAACCCTGCGCTCAATACCGAGGTAGTGAAAATGTGCTTGGCTCTCATCCATGGCTCCTTGGATTTATGAAGCCAGAAGGCTTTATGGGATAATAATCAGGGTCAATCTTGTGCGTATTCTGTGAAAATCCTCTGGGGACCTTGCGGAAGACCCCTGGAGGCGGGGAAAGATCGACCGACCGGCTATACCCTCAAGGCTTGGAGGAATAGATGAGCAACCCCTTGATATTGATAGTAGACGACGAAGTCGGTGTGCGCGAACTCTTAACCGACGCGCTTGGTCTGGGAGGCTTTGAGACCATGGAGGCCAAGGACGGAATGAGCGCGCTCACGCTCATTCGTAAACATAAGCCTGATCTATTGATTGTCGATATCAACATGCCCGTGATGGACGGCTTTGAGCTACTCGAGCGTGTTCGCTCCAACAAGAACCAAGTGCCGGCAATCATGCTGACAGCGCGCAAGGACCGTACCGATATCTCACGAGGTTTGCGCCTTGGAGCCGATGACTACATGACTAAGCCATTCGGACTTGAGGAGTTGCTGCTGCGAGTCCGAGCCATCTTGCGGCGAAGCCATCCCGTTTCGGAGGAATTCTCCATACTCACGTGCGGTCCGATTTCCCTCAACGAAGAGACCTATGAAGTTTTTCTCAACGAGGAACAAGTGGAATTATCCAAGACGGAGTTTCGATTGCTTCAACACCTTCTCCAAAATAAAGGAAGAGTCTTGACGAAATCCAGTCTCCTCAGTGCGGTCTGGGAAATTGATTTCAATTCCGACACCGGAGTCGTGGACACATATATTTCCTATCTGCGTAGAAAGTTCCATTCGGAGAATTTCGAGGGGATTAAGACCGTTCGCGGCATCGGCTTTCAGATTATCGAGCCCAAAGAGGTAAAGTGAAATTAAGAACGAGGCTAACACTGGCCTCGGCTGCGGTGACTTCGATTAGCACGTTGCTCATTGGGGGCTTCGCAGTAAATGCTTCACATAACTCTGGGATTGCTCTTTTGGATAAATCGCTTAATCAGGTGGCTACCTCAGTCCGGGGCAACACAAATGCGGCTCTATCTGAGGCCCTGTATTCCGTCCAGCAAAGCGATATAGCGCTCACGCTGGTCTATTACACCGTCCAGAAGCAGCCGTCAGTCCTCAATGAATCAAAGCTCACGGTCGTTCCAAATCCTACAACCCGTGAAATGAAGGTCAGCCTCAAACACCCAATGACGCATACTGGGATCGAGAACTTCCGCTTTCGAACGATCGCTCTCTCCGATGGCGAGTACCTGGTAGTTGCCGCATCCCTTCATGACATCGACAAGCGTTATCGGGCGGATCTCCTTCGCCTTCTCCTGTTTATTCTTATGTGCTTGGTGGCCGCCGCTATCGCGACTTGGGTGTTGTTTCGACGAGACGTGAAGCGCATTGAAGTCTTGATCGCCACCGCGGGGAAAATTTCAAGTGGAGACACCGACGTCCACATTGCACCCGCACAGGGAAATTCCGAGATCGACCAACTTGCGCAATCTTTGAACAAGATGGTTGTCGCCTTGCGGCACACTGCCGAAATTGAAGAGCAGGCAGCAATCAAGATGCAGGATTTCTTGGGGGACGCATCTCATGAATTGCGTACGCCTCTCACTGTTGTAAAAGGCTATGTCGAGTTGCTCTCGGGCAAAGCGATGGCTGATCCAGAAAAAAGAACTCGCGTCTTCGAGAGGGTTGGTGCGGAAATCGTACGCATGGAGACGTTGATTTCAGATCTGCTTTTTCTCGCTGAATTTGGCGAGGTACCAAATCAAGAATTCTCAAAGATCGATATCTCCGAAGTCTTGCTCTTGCATCTCGCTGATTTTTCTACCTTTAATGAGTCGCGGCAGATAGATGCCGAAATTGACGAAGGCGCGACAATCCTCGGCTCGGCGTCACATATTGCCAGGTTGATTTCAAACATCTTCGGAAATATCTCGAGGCACACTCCATCAAACGCACCGGTGCGCGTCACCTTGAAGAGGATTGGCGGCCGAGTAGATCTATTCATTGAAGACGGTGGACCGGGTTTACCTGATGGGGCGTATTCAGGCGGGATTCAGGGTTTCCAACGCTTTGATAAATCTAGATCTCGCGAGCATGGCGGTTCTGGTTTAGGCATGAGCATAATTTTCGCGATCGCTCGAGAGCATTCCGCCGGCGTCGCCCTACGACGAAGTGATCTTGGCGGACTTGGAATTCATCTGACATTTGGTAATTTGTCAGCATGACAACGGATTTGGCTCAGGCTTTCGATGAAGCACGACAGGCTATTGAAACCACTGAATCCTTGGTCAGGGTGGTTCTTTCAGGGGCTCGCCGAAATATGACGCCTCCTGCACTACGAATAGAAATACGCCCAGTGCTCATCAAAGCCAAGATATTGCTGCAAATGACGCAATTTGATGGACGGCAGACAACTGCCAAGAATTACGAACTCAAAGCTTTAAAGATTTCTGAACTTCTCGAGAGTGGTTTTTCAAATATTTTGGTTGAGCACACAGCGGGGTCCCTATCCGTCCGCGTTACGAAAAAACACGGTGCATTGGTGCGACGCAACAAGGGTGAGAAAACTCAACAGCTCACGCATGACCAAGTGAAGAAACGTCTATTGGACCCGTCGGACCCTTTCCTTCGCGAGATTGGGATCGCTGATGCTGACGGTCAAATAAAGCCCACCAGACAAGATAAATATCGCCAGGTGGAAGAATTTCTTAGATTGCTTACGCCCACATTGACGGGTGCTATTGAGGCAGGTCATATTCCCGTCCCCACTAAATCCGCCCCTTTGAAGATCGTGGATCTCGGATGCGGCAATGCGTATCTGACTTTTGCGGCACACCAGTACTTGGTGTCCGTCGACATTCCAGTTCAAGTGATCGGAATCGATATTCGCCCCGAGTCATTGAAGCGAAATTCTGACATTGCCTCTCGACTTGGGATCTCGGAAACCATCGAATTTCGCGCGGAGGAAATATCGCAAAACTCCATTGAGGGTGCAGATGTCGTCATCGCTCTTCACGCCTGCGATACGGCCACCGATGACGCCATCGCCTGGGCCGTGAAAAACAAAGCAAAATTGATCCTTGTATCACCTTGTTGTCATCATGACCTGCAGAGTCAGCTCGTAGACTCTCCGGCGCCGTGGCAAATTGTCACGAAATACGGCCTTCTAGAGGAGCGATTCGCGGACTTGCTCACTGACGCACTTCGCGCCCATATATTGAAATTGGTCGGATATAGGTCCGAAGTCATTGAGTTCGTTGGGGGAGAGCACACACCAAGAAATCTCATGATTCGTGCTGTGAAAACGGGTGCTGTCGCCGACCCGGTGGATTTTCAAAGGTACGAAGAGATGATCGCGCTCTGGAAGGTCAAGCCGGCATTGGCTCAGCGAATCTTGGGCCCCAGTTCCCACTGACAAACGATGGATTGTGACGATTTACTCGATCTTGAATGGAATCGATTCAATGGTGAAACCACTTACCTCCTGGAAAATCTCTCAATCTTTTCCGAGAGGACTTCGGGGTTGATCTTCTTTAATCCGAGCGAACCGCCGATTAGTGACCTGTCGAGGGTTTTTGAGTAAGCGCGTCGTTCGGGCATACGTGAGCGGGCCGATGGGTGCCTAGGGCATTCAGGGCCAGCTTGGACCCATAGGGACCTCATGGCGCTTTCCGGTTCCCAGGGTCTGTCGGGGGCAACCGATGCTTCAGGGCCTAGCAGGTACGACTTTTGCCACGATTGTGGCGAGGACAGGATCCTGGCACCACGGGGACGGTCATCGTGCTAAATGGGTAGCGTTGTAGCTTGCTTTCAGGGCAATTCGGTTTTCAAAACAGTGCTGGTTAATCATTTTTTCGCGATCTCTGATTTTGTAGTGGTGCGAATTGCCCTCATTTTGCTTTCAAAGGTCGTTACTATTGACTGTCGATGAGGGTGAGTACAATTTATCGAACGCAAGCGCCGCACCGGGGAGGAAAATCACTGTGACTGAAGCAAGGGACGATGGCACCACATCTGAGAGTCGATCCAGTAAACCCGTAGCAGAAGTGGTTCCCACGAAGGCGCAGGTTGAGGACGCAGTTGCAGCCGATTCGAAGCGTTCTCGAAAAGTATTGATTGCGATCCTTGCCACGATCCTTGTTGCGATCCTTGCCACGATCCTTGTAGTTGGCGGATTCGCGCCATTCAGACATCAAAGAAGTGGTAATGATATTTCGAAAATTCGAGGCAAGGTTGCCCTTTCTGCCCAAGAACTCCGAGACATTGTCGTAGCCCAGCACATCACGGCTTACTGGGCTGGCCCACAAGATGGCGCGAAATACGCCCTAATCGCATCGTCGCCAGGGGTCGCATTCGTGCGTTACCTGCCAGGGGGCGTAGGCCTCTACGACACCAAGAGCCTTTTTCGCGCAATAGGCACATACACACAGAAGAATGCATTTGCCGTTTCCTCGGCGGGCGCACTGGTAGTCGGCAATGCAGGTTTTGTTAATGCCGATGGCAATGCCATTTTTTATTCCAAGGCTCGTCCCACCAATGTATATGTCGGAATCAAAGGGAAAGACGTTCAGCTCGAAGTCTTTGATCCGGTCGTGGACCAAGCACTAGGGTTGGTACTCGTCAAGAATCAGGTTCGCCAGATCAATTGATCTAGATGCTTGCTTAGCTCGCGCTAACCGACTTAGTATTGACTAAAGGGAAGGGCGCTTCATCGTGGATGAGAACAGTTCTTCGGGCGAATTCGTCACAGACGGCGAATTGATTGATCACGAGACCTCTTCGTATGGTCATTTTTCCTCTCCGAAGGCCAAAAGGGGTAAGCCGCTTCTAATTCTGGGCAGTTTCATCGTGGTGGTAATTTTGGGCATCGCCGGATACTTCATCATTTCGCACTTCAGCAAGGCCAATGGCGCCGACAAAATTCAAGGCAAAGTCGCAATGTCAGCCGATGAATTGAGATCTGTCGTGCTTGCCAATCATCTGACGGTGTATTGGGCTGGGCCGATGACTAATACGAAGTATGCGCTCAGCACTAGTAAAACTGGAACTATATTTGTTCGGTATTTGTCAAATGGCAACAGACCCAATGACACGACAACGTCATTTCGGGTGATCGCTACGTATATGCAAAAGGGCGCCTTCTTGATTACGCGAAGCGCAGGGGGAGTGGCAGGAAACGTTGGATTTACTAACGTTGATGGAAATGCGGTTTTCTACGTTAAGACCCGTCCGACGAATGTGTACATGGGCATTAGGAATAAAGACATTCAGATTGAAATCTTCGATTCGGTAATTGATCAAGCCCTCGGATTGTCGTTGATTCACAATCAAATACTTCAAATCGTCTAGATGCGCATTTGCGCAATCATTTTACGATTCATCCAACTCCGCTCCGGAGATGAGAACGAGAATGAGTTCTACGGGAAAATCAAAGCGAATCGTGGGTGGCCCGTTACGTAAAGCTCTTTTAAAAAACTTGATAATTCAGGACCTGCAAAATTTTCGATCACACAATTCAAAACTGCCAGCCAACTGAAACTGCCGTTTGTCGGATCTGAGCATTGTTCCCCCTGCCACTGCGAGATCTCTTCCCGGGTCTCTCTTTCCATC
>JANMBV010000048.1:0-54998 GCA_031360585.1 Actinomycetes bacterium
GGCTTCGACACCAAGGAAGCAACCAGAAGGGATAGATCGTTACGGACTTGCGACGCCGTGTGCGCAACCTTCGCCTCGTGCCACCGCAACGAAATTCTTGATACGAAACTCTTGCTGGCTTCCTCAAGGCCATGAAGGACACATACGAATTCAAGCTCTCCCATCCGCGCGCAGAGATCCTCTCCGCGAGAAAGATCGGTGAGGGTTTGAGCGAAATCGATAACTTCCTCCTCACATTCGAAGTAGGTGGTGGATTCGTCGTCGTGGGGATCTAAAGCGTCGGGGACCAACAGAAAACGAATCATAGAAATCGGCTGACCCTGCCTCTTTGCCCGCGCCAGTTCACGGCGTAACTCTTCATATAGAAGGGTTGGTGCAGCTAGTTGAGTTAGTGAATCTCGAATACCGTCGTGGGAATACATTATTAGTGATCGAGTTCTGAGAGTGGTTGTCTTGCTACCCTTGCCTTCATGAACACAGATGATGCCAAGATGGCATCGCGCAGGAACATCGTGGCAACCCTACTTCAGGTCGAATCCGCGGGCCTGATAGCCCTAGCCGCCTTCATGCTCATCAAGGCCATCGGCAACCACCTTGAGGCACCCTTGGCTCTGGCTGGTGTCGTCATTTTTGCCATCCTTGGCGCCCTCACGCTTCTGCTCTCGGCTCGCGGGTTTAAGGCTGGCAAGAATTACGGTCGCTCCCCCGCCATCTTGCTCAACCTCATCGCCCTGGGCGTCTCCTATTTCCAGGTGCAGGCTCACCTCTGGGTTGCCGCAATTCCTATGGGCGCGATCTCATTCATCACCCTGGCTTTCGCACTCGCGATTATTCCAAAATGAGCCATCCTTCCAAGATTGGAATGCGTGGAGTCTCTCATTGTGAGATTCTTAGTCCCAACCAGTGAATAAGGGCTCATTCGCTTTCGGTACCCAACTTTGGAATGAATCCTGAAACGTTGAGTCGGTAGGCTTTGTCCGCTCAATGTTCATGCGAAATACATCTCTATAGAAGGAGCTCGCCAGTGTCGGCAGATGAGCCATTGGATCCCTCGCTCGGCAATTCCTCATTCGCCGGAAAATTCGGCGAGGAATTGGCGGAACAATTCGGTGCCAATGAATGGCTCGTCGACGAAATGTATGAGCGGTATCTCAAAGATGCTTCCTCTCTTGATCAGACATGGCTGGATTTCTTTGCCCAGTTCGCTCCCTCATCCCAGCCAGGCGCAGCGCTCGTTGCACCACATGCACCCCACGTGCCGCGCGTATCAACGCCGCCCATTCCAAAGGGTGCGACCACTCAACCTGTCCTACCAGAGCGCACTTTGATCCAAAGTACCCCGCCGATTACGGAGGGCACGCCCACCCAACCGGTAGTTCGCCAATCAGATCTGGCGACACCGACCCCGGCTGATCCCGTTGTCAGGCCAGCACCAGTCCTAGCAACACCTGAGGCCGCCTCAATCGTGCCGCTGCGCGGAGTCGCGGGCCGCGTCGTTGCGTCCATGGAAGCATCCCTAACTGTCCCAACTGCAACTAGCGTGCGCGCGGTTGCCGCCAAACTTCTCATTGATAATCGCATTGTCATCAACAACCATTTGAAGCGCGCCCGCGGTGGCAAGGTTTCCTTCACACACATCATCGCCTTCGCGATGATCAAGGCACTAAATGCAATGCCCGAGATGAACGCCTTCTTCACTCTTCTCGATGGCAAACCTGCTATCGGCCACCCCGAACACATCAACCTCGGAATCGCGATTGACTTCACCAAGCCAGATGGAACTCGCCAACTTCTTGTCCCTTCTATCAAGGGTTGCGAAGGACTTGATTTTGCGCAGTTCTGGCACGCCTACGAGGCAACGGTTGCAAAGGCGCGAAGTGGCTCATTGACCGTTGAAGATTTCGCCGGCACCACGGTCTCACTGACAAATCCGGGAACACTGGGCACCGTCCATTCAGTGCCCAGGCTTGTGCAAGGCCAGGCAATGATCCTGGGTGTTGGGGCGCTTGAGTATCCATCGGAATTCCAGGGTTCCAGCGCGGAAACTTTGGCGCGCCTTGCAGTCAGCAAGGTTGTCACACTGACTAGCACATACGACCACCGCATTATTCAAGGCGCGCAATCAGGGGATTTCTTGCGACGAATTCATGAATACCTCCTCGGTGCTGAGAAGTTCTACGATGAAATTTTCGCAGCCCTTCGCATTCCATACGAGCCGATTCGCTGGGTCGCCGATATTGAATTCGCCCGCGATGAAGAGATCAACAAGACTGCACGCGTTCAGCAGTTGATCCATGCATACCGCACCTACGGCCACCTCATGGCAGATATTGACCCGCTGGAATACAAACAGCGCTCACACCCAGACCTTGATGTGGTCACTCACGGACTGACCCTCTGGGATTTGGATCGCGAATTCGCCACCGGCGGATTCGGCGGCAAGAGCTTTATGACTCTTCGCAAGATACTTGGAATTCTCCGCGACTCATACTGCCGACAAGTAGGCGTTGAGTACATGTACATCGAAGATCCAGTTGAGCGCAATTGGATTCAAGAGCGCGTTGAACTCGGCGCCCCTAAATTGCCACGTGAGGAACAACTTCGCATCCTGCGCAAACTCAACGGTGCTGAAGCATTCGAATCCTTCCTACAGACTAAGTACGTCGGGCAGAAGCGCTTTTCATTAGAGGGCGGCGAGACCGTCATTCCATTACTTGATGCAATTATTTCCTCGGCTGCAGAGGCAGAACTGGATGAGGTCTGTGTAGGCATGCCTCACCGTGGTCGCCTCAACGTCCTCGCCAATATTGCGGGCAAGTCATACGGCCAAATCTTTCAAGAGTTCGAGGGCCACTACACAAAGAACGCGGTCCATGGCACCGGGGATGTGAAGTACCACTTGGGAACCGAAGGCGTATTCACCGCTGAATCAGGGGCCAAAACGAAAATCTATCTCGCCGCCAACCCTTCCCACCTTGAAGCAGTGAACCCAGTTCTTGAAGGCGTTGTGCGTGCCAAGCAGGACCGCCTTAACCTGAAAAACGCCTTCTCAGTCTTGCCCATTCTTATTCACGGAGATGCCGCATTTGCAGGTCAAGGAGTTGTTTTTGAGACCTTGAACCTCTCGCAACTTCGCGGATATCGCACGGGTGGAACAATTCACGTTGTCATCAATAACCAAGTTGGATTTACAACTGCCCCTGAGATGTCACGGTCATCCACTTATGCAACCGACGTTGCCAAGGGAATCCAGGCTCCGATATTCCATGTAAACGGGGATGACCCAGAGGCATGCGTACGCGTTGCTCGAATCGCCTTTGATTACCGGCAGAAATTCAACAAGGACATCGTTATCGACATGCTCTGCTACCGCCGTCGCGGACATAACGAAGGTGATGAACCAAGTTTCACCCAGCCGTTGATGTACAAACTTATTGACGCAAAGCGTTCAACACGAACCCTCTACACCGAGGCCCTCGTCGGTCGTGGCGACATCACCGAAGAAGAGGCAAAGGAAGTTGCCCAGGATTATCAAGCCCAGATCGAAGCGGTATTCGCTGCCGTCCATAACCTCACGCCTGATATCGATCGAACCTTCGCAGCTCCCGAAGCCCCTGCCCCGCACGAGATTACAACGAGTATCGATGAGTCGACCGCACGTGCAATTGCACAGACGCAGATCACCATTCCGGAAGGGTTTAGCGTTCATCCAAAACTCTTGCCGCAATTGAATAAGCGAGTCGAGATGCTCAACGACGGAACCATCGACTGGTCAATGGGTGAAACCCTTGCCTTCGGTTCATTGCTCCTTGATGGAACGCCGATCCGCCTAGCGGGCCAAGATTCACGTCGTGGAACATTTAGCAACCGTCACGCTGTGATCATCGACAAAGAAAATGGCAATGAGTGGACGCCTCTGCGTGGGCTTATCTCAGATGAGAATCAGTTCTTTGTCATCGACTCCCTTCTCTCCGAGTTTGCATCCATGGGCTTTGAATACGGTTACTCAGTTGTTCGAAGCGAAGCACTCGTGATGTGGGAGGGGCAGTTCGGCGACTTTAGCAACGGGGCCCAGACCATCATCGACGAGTTCATCTCCTCTTCGCTGCAGAAATGGGGCGAGCGCTCTGGCGTTGTTCTCCTTCTGCCTCACGGTTACGAGGGCCAAGGCCCGGATCATTCATCCGCACGTATCGAGCGCTTCCTCTCCCTCTGCGCCGAGACAAATATGACCGTTGCGCAACCTTCAACGCCTGCCTCGTACTTCCACCTGCTTCGTTGGCACGCGAAGAATCCGACCCCGCGCCCGCTCATTGTCTTCACTCCCAAATCGATGCTCCGTCTTCGTGCAGCCGCATCTTCCTTAACTGAATTTACTCAGGGATATTTCCAACCGGTGATCACGGATCCGAGCGTTACAAATGCAACGCGACTCATTTTCTGTTCAGGCCGCGTCTATTACGACTTGATCGCAGAGCGGGCCAAACTTGGCGAGGAGAGCACTGCAATCGTTCGAGTTGAGCAGTTCTACCCATTGCCAATGAATGAATTGGCGGCCCAAGCCGCTAAGCACCCAGGCGCAACCCTTCTCTGGGTTCAGGATGAGCCGGCCAACCAAGGCCCATGGCCATTCATCGCCCTCAACACTCTTGGGGTCTTCGGCGATCGCACCTTACGGCGCGTCTCACGCCGGGCTACTGCCAGTCCTGCCACCGGCAACCATTACGTGCACGAAGAAGAGGCAAAGGCGCTCATGATTGAAGCCTTCAACCGCTAATTCTTTCTACGCTTGGCCCTGCGAGATCCGGCTTTCAAAAATCGAAAGAGCACACTGGCGACAATCTCGCCTGGATCGATGGCTCCCCAGTGCCGTGAATCGGTGCTTTCTATTTTGTTGTCGCCTTCAACCCAAATTTTGGCTTCCATCGGACCAACCACCCTCTTGAGAAGGAAGACTCCTGGCTGATTTTCCCGCTCAACAAGGACCACCTGGCCCCTGCGAAATGAGCCGCCCCAGAAGACCACTAGCCAATCCCCGGCCAGATACGTCGGGGCCATGGAGTCACCGGCTACGGCCACCGTTCCGAGCCTTCGCTTTTTTCCGGGTGTGTCTTTGGGCGCCATGAGGGGTAGTCTCACATCAGAAGAGTTTTTATGCACGTTCAAAAAGCGGCGTGCCTTCATCGAGAGATATATTGGAGAATCAGATGTTCACCCCAAAAATAACCGTTTATGCCCACTGTGACCTGCCATGCGGAATCTACGATCCAGCACAGGCGAAGATAGAAGCTCAATCCGTGAAGGCTTGTATGCAGAAGTACGCAGCAAGCACCGATCCAGATTTCAAGGCGCGCGCCGTGACAATCAAGGAAGAGCGCTCGAACATGGTCAAGGAGCACCTATGGGTTCTCTGGACTGACTACTTCAAGCCAAACCACTTTGAGGCCTACCCAAACCTGCACGTGCTGTTTAACGATGCGACCAAGCTTGCTGGCGCTGCTGGAACAAAGGGCACTAATGACGTGGCAGTTGCTGACCAATTGCTGGCCAAGATCGACGAGATTTCAGAGATCTTCTGGGCAACGAAGAAATAGAAGAAATAGCAGTACTACCTAGTAGGTGGATTGCCGACAATTGATTGGGCGGCGGTTCGAGCGAGGAATGAAACTCGCTCGACCACCGCTCTTTTCATTGTTGCGCGCGAGATCAGACGCTCTCCCTCATAAACCTCGCAGGCAAAAACAATCTCGCGTCCACTGAACTCTGTGCACGTCGCAGTCGAATGTATTTCCGCGCCAATTCCAACTGCCTCAAGTGCTTCCACATCGATTTTCACCAGTCGAGTTGTTTCGCCAATTTCAAGGAACTCAGCAATAGCAGTGAGGGCTGCACTCTCCATCACATTAATAAGGTGGGATACCGCAACAATCGGCAAATCCCCCAAGCCCATTGCAACCGAACAATCACCTGGGCGGATCAGCATCGAAGAAAAGCCGACAGCTTCGATGATTTCATTGGTGCGGCGCATATCTAGCCTTGGCTTGGACCCTCAGGTGAATGCGGATCTCTTTCATGAATCCAGTTAGTTTCAACGGTTATCTCGTGGTGCTCTACGTTTCCAAATTCATCCACCTGAATTGATATCTCTGTCCTTCGATATTCGGCGACAAAATCAGGCGGTCCTTGCTTCAGGACAGCTAGCTGGTAGGCAATCTGATCATGCAATTCTTGCGGTGCGCTCTCATGACAAGAACGGGTGAGCATGTCATGGAGCATCTGGTGCATCAAACGCTCGTGCTCCATTTCCTCGCGGCATGGTGAGCACTCCTCGAAGTGAACTTCGAATGAGTGAATCTGCGAGATCTCGTGAATTTCCCCGTCGATGAGTAGACCAAAGGAATTAAGCACCTCGTTGCAAGGAGTTTCGTGCTCTCCACCACAACTCATGATTTCACCTCCTTGCCGTAACCGCGCTCCTTCGCGTAGTCGGCTAGGAGCAGACGTAACGCTTTACGTCCCCGGTGCAGGCGCGACATAACCGTGCCGGTGGGAACGCCAACAATCTCGGCAATCTCCTTGTAGGAGAAACCTTCGACATCGGCTAGGTATACAGCGATTCGGAATTCCTCGGGGATTTCTTGCAGCGCCCGCTTCACATCGCTATCTGGCATCTTCTCAAGGGCTTGGATCTCGGCTGACTTTCCCTGATCGCTCGTGTGCGAGGCAGACTGTGCCAATTGCCAGTCTTCGATTTCTGCATTGTTTGAAATCATTGGCTGGCGCTGCGCCTTGCGATATGAATTGATGAACGTTGTAGTTAAAACTCTGTAGAGCCAAGCCTTGAGATTGGTCCCTGGTTCGAACTGGTGAAAGGAGGAGAAAGCCTTCAAGTATGTGTCCTGCACCAAATCTTTGGCATCGTGGGGATTTTTCGTATAGCGCAAGGCAGCCGAATAGAGCAGATCGGTGAATGCCAACGCATCGCGTTCAAAACGAAGACCGCGCTCGGCCGCGCTCTCTTTTACTAACTCCGTGGATGTCATTGTCGTCAAGGTTACCGCTAGAACAGGGTCTGGGGCTCGCCCAGGGTTATGGGCGCGATCAATTCAGGTCCATTGTGAGAGACAGAATTGACGGAATTTGAGACGGCATACACGCTCAAACCCTCGTAGAGGTCAGAATATTCCATCAATTTCCGCACATCATCCGCATCCAATAACGATGGGTCCATCCAAGATTCCCAGCGATCTTTAGGCAAGATGATCGGCATCCGACTATGAATCATTGCCAATTGCCCCACCGCATCGCAGGTGATGACGGCCACGCTTTCAATCACTTGGCCTTTGGGTGAGACCCATTCGTTCCAAATTCCAGCCAAAGAAAGTGAATTGGCGTCAGGGCTGGAAATATAGAACGGTTGCTTTGGACGATAAGGGCCAAGGGCGCTGGCCCACTCGTAGTACCCATCGGCTGGAACCAAACAACGACGTCTGCAAACAGCCTCCCGAAAGGTTGGTTTTTCAAAAACGGATTCGCGTCGTGCATTGATGGCATGCGACTGCGCAGCGCGCGCTGTCGTTAAATCTTTATGCCACGACCCGATCAATCCCCATGATGCCGTGGCGAGTTCTCTTGCATGTAAATTCTGATCTTCTCGGATAATATAAATATCTTTGGTCGGTGCAATATTCCAACTGGCCGGCAGCGGCGATCTCGGATGCGCCCCAGTGATTCCATACTCTTCTACGAGGCCATCTTCCATCTTCGACTGCGCAAATCTCCCGCACATAGGCCATAGCCTAGAAGAGAAGGCATGAAATTGAGGCATCAAGCAATACAGAGGCAACGGTAGGCTCGTGCTATGAGCAGCACGAACAGTTCTCACAATTCACTCTGGACTGCCCCTTTCCGGGGAAGGAGCCCCGTGACATCCACGGTCGTCATCCCCGGATCAAAGTCGGTGACCAATCGCGCATTAGTCCTGGCAGCACTGGCGGATTCCCCCTCCGTTCTTAGACGACCACTTATTTCTCGAGATACCACCTTGATGAAGAACGGCCTTATCGCGATGGGCGCCGTCATCGCAGATGCACATGAGGATGGCGAGCATCGGTGGCGGGTTTCTCCCCAAGCCCTCGCTGGCCCAGCACTCGTTGACGTTGGAAATGCTGGAACCGTCATGCGGTTTCTTCCTCCCGTTGCTGCTCTGGCCACTGGACCAATTTCCTTTGATGGGGACACCCGATCTCACGAGCGTCCCTTGGCCCCTGTCATTCGAGCCCTCGAAGAACTCGGTGTGCAACTTGAGCATGAGGGTCGGTACACGCTTCCCATTGTTGTCATCGGAACTGGCGAGTTGCGCGGAGGGGAAATTGATATTGACGCATCCGCCTCGAGCCAATTCCTTTCGGCCCTGCTCATGATCGGGCCGTCAACGCTGAAGGGGATCACGGCTCGTCATATTGGAACGGCCCTTCCTTCTATGCCGCATATTGAAATGACCGTTGCAATGTTGCGAAGTTTCGGCGCAAAAATCGATATCGATCACGAGCGCAACGTCTGGCGAGTCCATTCATCGCGGCTCCATGGACAAGAGCTAGTAATCGAACCTGATCTCTCAAACGCGGCGCCCTTCCTATCTATTGCGATGCTCTGCGGTGGAAGCATCACCATCACAGATTGGCCCACAAGTACTACGCAGCCCGGAGACCAACTCCGAACAATTCTGACGCGGATGGGCGCAGATATTTCGATGGGCGATGAAGGTCTGACTCTGAAGGGAACAGGGTCGATTCAGGGCATAGATATCGACCTCCATGATGTCGGCGAGTTAACACCGGCTATCGCAGCACTGGCAGCACTGGCTGACTCCCCTTCATCCTTGCGAGGAATTGGTCACTTACGTCTTCACGAGACAGATCGCCTAACGGCCCTGACACGTGAAATCAATACTCTTGGCGGCGATGTGAGAGAAGAAGAAACCTCCATCCACATAACCCCAGCACCGCTTCACGGGGGTATCTTTCATACCTATGACGATCATCGACTGGCAACGGCAGGGGCAGTCATTGGCCTGGTCGTGCCCGGCATCGAAATCGAAAACGTCGCAACGACAGCTAAGACCTTGCCAGATTTTCCTGGGCTCTGGTCAAGTTTGATCGGATAGAGACAGAATCTATGGCGCGAAAATTTGACGAGTCAGATGTAAAGATTCGACCAAGTCGTAGCACCCGTCCAAGAAGCAAAGACCGCCCTTCACATTCCGAGGCCCTGGATGCCTTTGTCACCACGGTCGATCGTGGAAGAACGACGTGTATCACCGATCATGGGGTGATCGTCACTGCAATGAAAGCCCGTGAGTTGGGCCCAAAATCTGTAGTAGTCGGAGACCGCGTCGGAATTGTCGGCGATACCTCTGGAACGGTTGGCTCATTGGCTCGCATCGTTACAGTCAAAGAGCGGAAAAATTCTCTCAGCCGCACCGTCGATGATATTGCGAAAGTAGAACGGATTATCGTTGCCAACATCGACCAACTTGTCGTTGTCGTTGCAGCGACCAACCCAGAACCAAGAAGAGGACTCATTGATCGCTTTCTGGTCAGCGCCTTTCACGAGGGGATCACCCCGATAATTCTGGTCACCAAAGTCGACCTTGGTCCGGAGCCGACATTCCTCCACGAATACGAAACTCTTAACGTGAAAGTCTTATCAACGGCCAAAGGCGCGGGCCTTACCCACATTCGCCAGATGCTTCATGGCAAAACATCGGTCCTTGTTGGGCACTCTGGCGTCGGAAAATCCACTCTCATTAATGCCCTTATCCCCCATGCCGAACGTGTTATCGGCGAAGTAAACGAAGTGACCGGGCGAGGCCGACATACCTCTTCAAGTGCAATCGCCATTCCCCTCTCCTCACATTTGAAATCCAGCGACGGGTGGGTGATCGATACCCCCGGCATCCGGGCCTTTGGACTCGCTCACATCGACCCCGACAGAATCATCGCCTCGTTTAGCGACTTGGCCGAGGCGGCGACCAACTGCATGCCGAACTGCTCACACGCGGAGGAAAGCTGTGCTCTTACGCAATGGGCGGCTCCCAATGGAGTCATAGATCCCGAGCGGACCGCCCGAGTTCAATCCCTGCGAAACCTGCTAGATATCAAGCTGGACTAGGCTACGAGTGATGTCCACTCACACATTTTCACTCACGGAAGATCTAGCCCTGGCACTAAAGATTGCTGACGCCGCCGATCTCATCACGCAATCACGCTACCAGTCGCAAGATTTAGTCATCACGACAAAGCCGGATGACACCCCCGTCACCGATGCCGACAAAGCAACTGAAACGGCGATCAGGGCCATTCTTATGAAGGAACGGCCAACTGATGGAGTCCTTGGCGAGGAATTCGGCGAGTCTGACAACTTGGGTTCGCGCTACTGGGTGATCGACCCTATCGATGGAACGAAGAACTTCATGCGCGCGGTCCCGACATGGTCAACGCTGATCGCCTTGGTCGAAGACGGAGAAGTCATCGTCGGCGTGGTGAGTGCGCCGGCCCTAACACGGCGTTGGCATGCCTCAAAGGGGAATGGTGCCTTTGTCTCCTTCAACGGTAGCGCCCCGCAAAAGATATCCGTCTCGAACGTCTCGCAGATCAAAGACGCATCGGTTACCTATTCAGACTTCGTCGGTTTTGGAGAACGGAAAGACGCATTCATCTCTCTGATTGATCAAAGTTGGAGATCTCGCGGCTTCGGTGATTTCTGGTCGCATATGCTTGTCGCAGAAGGATCCGCCGACATCGCAGTTGAACCGGTACTCGCCGTCTGGGATATGGCGGCCTTGGACATCATTGTCCGCGAAGCAGGCGGTTCTTTCACATCGATTACCGGTAAACCCGGACCGCATCACGGCAGCGGCCTTTCAACTAATGGCATCCTTCTCGACCAGGTGGTGAAGCATCTCAATGACAACACAAACTGAAGCCAATCCGCTTGACGGCAAGCCGGCGTTCAAAACTGCCCTCGAACCAATAACGCTGAGCGTTGGAGGAATGACCTGCTCTTCATGTGTGGCAACGATCGAGCGAACCCTCAATTCAATTCCTGGAGTAAGCGCCACAGTAAACTTTGCCTCCGAAACTGCCCATGTCATTGCACCTGCCGAGATGAGCCCAAAGCAGTTAATCAGCGCCATCAAATCAGCCGGCTACTCGGCAACAGAGGTGGCCGACCCAAGCCAGGTCGCGTTGCACAGCAAGAAATCCGCCACTGCCCTCTTCTTCGCCCTGTTGTTCACCGCTCCAGTGCTGGCCATCTCCATGACGATGAGTTGGCACCCAGCAATTGATCGCTGGATCATCGGACAGTTAGAAAATTTCAGTTTGCAGCACCCAAAGTATTCACCCACCGCGTGGTTAGTCATCGGCCTAAGTGCCCCAGTAGTCCTAATCGTTGCCTGGCCGATATCTCGAGCCGGTATTCGAAACGTCCTGCACCCCACTATGGACACACTTATTACCCTAGGTTCGCTCACCGCATTTGGTTGGTCTATTTATTCAAATAGCACGGGCAATGGTGATGTTTATGCTGAAGTTTCGGCCACAATCATCACTTTTGTCATTGCCGGGCGTTTTCTTGAGTCACGTGCCAAGCGACAAGCCAGCAGTGCACTCTCTGCGCTCCTCGCCCTTGGAAGCAAGGAAGTCACTGTTATTCGCGAAGGCGAGTTAGTTCAGATCCCCATCGACCACCTGGATGTGGGCGACCAATTCGTGGCAAAACCTGGCGAGAGAATTGCAACCGATGGTGTTGTCGTCTCGGGAGAGAGCGCAGTCGACAATTCGCTTCTCACCGGCGAATCCAAGCCAGTCGACGTGACTCCTGGTGCACTCGTCATCGGTTCTTCGCTTAACAAGAATGGCCGCCTCGTCATCCGTGCAACGCGCGTCGGTTCGGACACAGAACTGGCGCGAATCACAGCGATGGTTGTGAGCGCACAGGGCACAAAGGCACCGATTCAACGGATGGCAGATCGTATCAGCGCGGTTTTCGTCCCCGTCGTCACCCTCCTTGCGATCGCCACATTCCTAGGCTGGCATTACACGGGCCACTCCCTCACACAATCAATTTCTTCGGCCATTGCAGTGCTCGTAATTGCCTGCCCGTGTGCATTGGGTCTCGCAACTCCTGTGGCACTCCTTGTCGCATCGGGACGCGGCGCACAGCGTGGAATTATCATTCGCGAACCTAGAGTTCTTGAGGTCGCGCGCAAAATTGACTCAGTGATCCTTGACAAGACGGGCACTCTCACCAACGGAACGATGTCCCTTTCCAAAGCCGCCGTCGTGATAACGGCTGGCGATGCCCTAGGGCCAGATTTCAAAGAATTACTAAGCGCAGAAACGATCCTCTCCTCCGCCCTCTCCATCGAGTTGCAGAGCGATCACCCGGTGGCAACAGCTGTCGCGACATTCATTTCTGCAAAAGGCATCACCCCGACCACCGTCACAGAGTTCTCAAGCACCCCTGGATCTGGCTCGGCAGGCCGAGTCAATCTTGGAACGCAATCCCCCGTCGTGCTGATTGGTTCACCTGTTGCCGTTGCCCACGCCACTACCCCCTTTCACCAAGAACTCACCCATGAGATCTTCCAGGCGCAAGAGAAAGGTCTCACCGTTTCCGTTCTTGCATGGGACGGAGTTGCCCTTGCGATGTTCGCGGTCGGTGATGAGATCAAGGCTGATGCGAAAAAAACTATCGCCGAACTTAGGGAGCACGGCATTGATCCATGGCTAGTGACCGGTGATAGTTCTCAAGTGGCGATCTCAGTTGCCAAAGAAGTCGGGATCGTCGAAGACCATGTCATATCGGGCGCCTTGCCGCAAGACAAAGTCGAAAAAGTGAAGGCACTTCAGGACAAAGGCCACCGCGTCCTTATGATCGGCGATGGCGTTAACGATGCCGCCGCACTTGCTAGCGCCGATCTAAGCATCGCAATGGGAACCGGAACCGACACGGCAATCGCCACTGCTGACATTGTCGTCATGCGCCGCGACCTTGGAAGCGTCATCGATGCTTTGAAGCTCTCCTCAACGACCCTCCGGATTATCCGCGGCAACCTTGCCTGGGCATTCCTCTACAACGTCATCGGCATTCCGGTGGCCGCAATGGGTGCGCTGCGGCCCATGTATGCAGCCGGAGCCATGGCTTTTTCAAGCCTATTCGTCGTAACGAACTCGCTTCGAATTAAATAATCAATAGATATAAGCGTAAGGCGTCTTTGTCTTCTGCGAGGTTAGCTTGCCCCAAGTTTTTGGGGCACGGTGGCCTGCCCTACGTTTTCCAAACTCGATTTACTGAACTTTAGGCGGTTTGTTTGCTTTCAAAGTGCATCCTTTCATAATCAATTGGGATCAACGTACTAGCAATCAGTGGCCGTTGATTTCGAGTAATTAGGTGTGATGCTTGTTATACCTTGGTGGAGTTGCATGTCGGGCGGAGTACGGGAAAGTATTCAGACTGGCAATCCTGATCTCTTCAAAATGGCAATGCCTTTAATGATCACCACTGTCGCGATCGCTGGTCCCAGCAGAGGAAGAATGACACGCCAGGTCAATGCAATTTATTCCAAAGGGTTTTGTTCTCGCTTCTTGCCATTCATACGATAAACAAGCACACCGATCGCGCCAGAACCTAGGGTCAGAAATACCACCAAGTCTAAGTTGCGTCCGAGGGCTTGAATCCACTGCTGTGCTTTGTAGTCAAGGTTTGAGAGCCCACTGCCTCCGAACACTGCGGTGATTCCTGCCGTGCCGTCATAGCGCAGAAAAAGCACTCCAATCGCGATGAAAAGCAGTCCTGAAATGAGCGAGGTGGTGTGCAGATGCACTCGCCCGAACTTGATGTCGCGTCCACGCAACCATCGGTTGCTTCCTAGCTTGAACCGATCCCACATCAGCGCCAAAAGGAAGAGTGGAGCACTCATTCCGAGCGCATACACGGCAAGGAGGGCTCCGCCGCGGATTGGTTGACCGGAAGTGGCAGCAACCATGAGGACACTGCCAAGAATGGGACCGGAACAAAATCCGGCCAACCCATAAACTGCTCCCAGTGCAAAAACAGAGGCATTTGACTGCACTTTAATCCGAGACTGAGCTCGCTCTGCAGACTTGAGGGAGAATCCCCCACCTGCCAGTTGCACCGTACCAAGGACGATGATGATCCAACCGGCAAAAGTAATGAGGGTCCCTCGATGTCCGTAGAACAGGCGACTAGCAAACGAGGAACCCACACCGAGAGGAACCAACGTGGAAGCCAACCCCAAGTAAAAAAGGAGGGTTCGCATAAGCAATCGTCCAGGTTGCTGGAATGAGTAAGCAAAAAATGAAGGTAGAAGTAGCGCGCTGCACGGACTTAATAGCGCAAGAACTCCCCCAAGAAAAGCAGCAACGTAGCCAACGTCGATCATTTGGCCTTGGTCGTTGCCTGTGCAGCGGCTACATCAATTGCCTTTTCGAATACCTGCAGGGGTTGTGCGCCAACTATTGGAGTGGAATTAACGAGGAACGATGGGGTTCCCGTAACTCCAATATTCTGTCCCTCGGTAAAGTCCCTATTCACCGCCGCTTTAGTGGCGGAGCTATGGAGATCGACCTTGAATTTTCCCAAATTTAAACCCAACGTCTTCGCGATACCCGTGAGGTAAGCCTCCGTCAGGTGCCCGCTGTTTGGAGAGAACTGATGGGCAAAGAGGGCATCGTGGTACTGCCAAAATTTACCCTGATTGGCAGCGGCTCGGCCGGCTATTGCGGCGGTAGTCGACTCAGGTCCTAGGTAGGGAAAGTCGCGCCACTCGATGCGAAGGGTGCCGTTGGCAACGTACTTCTTGATAAGGACCGGCTGAGTATTTCTGGTAAATAGTCCGCAGAAGGGACATTGAAATTCCGAGTACTCAATAAGGACAACAGGTGCATCGACGCGGCCGACCGCCAATGGATCACCTGCAATTCGACGAGCCAGACTTATCGGTTGCGTCGACTGGCTAGGCACTGCGCTGCTACCTAACGTTGAATTTGTGGAAGCCTTGCCGCTCGTACCGCCCATGAAAGCCGCGGCAGATAAGGCAGCGATCCCGATAAGGACGATTGCTGGTGCCAACCATTTCCTATTGGATTTTCGCGTATTTGTTCGCTTATTCATACCCTCAGATCCTCCGAAATCTTGCCTGGGCAACATACCCATAGGGGTATGCTACTGCCTATGACTTTAGAACGTGAAAACAATGAGACCGGGGTAGTGGTGCACCTCAATGAGGCTGCCCCTGAGAAGCATGCGGGCGTTCTTCTCAACATCAGCAACTTGCTCAAAGAATTGGGTGAGGAAACCCACGTTCAACTGGTGGTGCATGGGCCAGCCTTGCCGGCCGTGCTCGCTACATCACCACATGCGGCCACGGTATCTGAGCTTCTTGGCCGAGGCGTTACTGTCGCGGCCTGCGCCAACACGATGCGCGGAATGAACATCTCTGCCGACGCCCTCATCGAAGGCGTAGATGTGGTTGCATCTGGAGTGGGCGAACTCGTGAAACGACAACGTCAAGGTTGGGCCTACCTTCGACCATAGTCGCGAGACAACTACCCACCTTTGCTGTCGTCACTGCCACGCCTTGGAAAGAAGCACGTGCCAGAAGGTCACCTTGGCGACAAGATCCGAAGATAGAAACGGACCTTTTCGCTAAGGTGAACCCTTGATCAGATTTGGCCTGCTTTACTTCGCTGGGACTCCAGTAATTAGAGCGTGGGCCTCAGCATTATCGCCGGTCATGGCCTTTACCTCTGGAACAGTCACAGTTGTGACCACTTCGGCAGCGGCAGTGAGTTCAGCCGTGTCCTCACTATCGCCTGACTGATTGGCGGCAGCGATGTCCTCAGTGAATGAGGCTTCGTCCTGATTATTCTCATTGTCGAGGGAATCTACTTCATTGTCATTTTCCTGGACATCCGCGCTGTCGTTCTCGCCGTCACCCAATATTGCTTGTACTTCAGCACCCACTGCCTGCTCGTCGGAATTGTTGATGTCCTCGGTCGCATTGTCATTGCTATCCTCTGAATTTTGACCAGGGGTTGGAGAGACGACCGGATTGGGTATTGTTATTACTGTTGGTGTTGGCGTTGGTGTTGGTGTATCGGTTGCAAAGGCGGAGGATCCAAAAGGTATGCTCCACAAGACAAGTGCACCGACCGCGGATAGAGTTGAAATTTTCATTGCTTTGCTTGCCATCAGACCTACTCCTTCTTCATATGTTTATAAGGCAGGAAATTCCAAACTTACTTCTTCTTACTTACTACTTTTTTTGCCGGTGTCTTCGTAGATCCCACCAGAGCTGCTTTAAGCGCGGCTTTCAGTGTCACCGTAGCCTTCGTTTTGGTAGCGTTGAACTTCGCTAATTCCCTCACTTGAACTGCGTGGCGCTGCTTGACCGCTTTGGCAATTGTTGCCTTGAACTCGACCATCGCTTGAACGCGAGCCTTTGCGAATACGGTCCGAGCCGCCGCCACGTTCTGGTCAGTTTTTAAAGTCGCTACAGCCAATGTCAGCGCGGCAAGGGCCGCCTTTGAATCTGCCCTCAAAGTTGTACTCTTTGGGCTTGCGACCAACTTGAGGATTGCGGCCTTGTATGATTTCTCGGCTGCGAGGGAGGGGGCCTTTGCTCTGGCAACCACCGTCTTGAATGCTGCGAGAGCGACTTTGACTTTCTCTCGGCGCACTAACTCAGCTGGTTTTCCTGTCGCAACTACCGCATCGCGGCTTGGCTTAAGGGCCAACTGAAAATCAGCCCGCGCTTTGGCAATGGTTTTGGCGTAGCCAGAATTTGCGGCTTTCACCTTCGTACTTTGAGCGGCTGTTGTCGCGAAGGCCGAACCTAGGGGAACGACTGCCATAACACCTACAAGGGCAATTGCCGTCGCAGCCTTCTTAAGACTTAATTCCATCTACCCACCCCTTTCGTTAGTAGTTAAAACGCTCAGCCAAGCCGTTTTGTTACAGGATAATTCAAAAAATATAAGTGGTGCCCTTGGTAGAACAAACTTATCCTAGGGAGCGCCACCGTGGGGGAAATTTCAAGGTGGGAACAGGGTCTAGAAATTCTAATCCCGCTCCTTTAACAATCTCTCTGGCTCCGGCTGAGAAAGAACTCTGGCGGCGAAGGCCTTAAATCGCACATTGATGACTGGTTAACCATTGCTTGAGCCTCCAGTATTAAGCGGGATTCTGAACCCGCTCAAACCTAAAATCGATAGCAATCCGAATATACGCAAACTCGAGTTGGATGCTGGATAGTCAGGAGTTACCTAGCTCGGAGGAGTGGGCAGCTAAAGCGCGGGATGAATAGAGGCGAGGTCTTCACCATGCTCACTGGATTGGGGTTGAGGATCGAGCCACCTATTGAGCAAGACGCTCGATGTATGGATGGGAAAAAATGAGCATACCTACACGATGGTAATTACCTAATTGAACTTCACTTTCGATTCAGCCGACGCCGAGATAACTTTCTTGCACCCGAGGGTCTGCAAGTAGATCAGTTGATGCCCCAGAAAGGACAAGATGGCCAGCCTCCAACACGTACGCACGCGATGCGATTGTCAACGCAGCGTCAACATCTTGATCCACCAACAAGATGGATGTCCCACCCGCAGCAATACTCGGCAGCCGTTCAATAATTTCGTCCACGACTACTGGAGCCAGTCCCAGTGAGAGTTCGTCAATCATCATCAAGTTTGGTTCGCCCATCAATCCTCGGGCTATAGCGCACATCTGTTGTTCACCACCAGATAAACTGCCGGCAATTTGATTGAGCCGTTCGCCCAGACGTGGAAATAGATCAACTACGCGATCGATGTCCGTATTCTGAGTACGCCACCCGCCTAGCCGAAGGTTGTCTCGAACGCTCAGTCCGGGGAAGAGTCGCCGTCCTTCGGGCACGTGGGCAATACCTCGGGCAACAATGTCCTCAATAGATTCGCCATTGAAACTCTCACCATGAAATTTCACGGAACCAGAACGAATTTGTACCATTCCGCTGATCGCGCGTAAAAGAGTCGTCTTGCCCGCGCCATTAGGCCCTACCAGGGCCACAATTTCGTTCTCTCCCACGGTCAAGTCAATATCCCAGAGCACTTGAACGCGACCGTACCCCGCAGCGAGTTGATTAACTTCGAGCATCACGATTCCCCTCCACGGCGCTTTGCGTAGCGATGACCCAGGTACGCCTCGATAACCTCGGGGTTGGCGAGAACTTCGTGCGGATCTCCCTGCGTCAGAATTTTTCCTTGAGCCAACACAAGGACTCGATCACTGACTGCCAAAATTGCCTTCATGACATGCTCTACAACGATAATCGTGGTACCGCGCGCCTTTAGATTGCGGATGAGATCCAGGCTCGGGCCGATCTCGGTGGGACGCAGTCCTGCCATCACTTCATCCAAAAGCAGAAGCCGCGGGCGAGAAGCAAGCGCCTTCGCAAATTCCAGCCGACGAACGTCCGCGGTGGAGAGTTCACCCGGCATCCGATCTCCCATGCCGGCCATTCCTACCTCTTCGAGGATCGCCTCTGCCGAATGGAGTGCCAGCGACATGCGATTTGTGCCGTGTGGTTCGTACAGAATGCCAATAGCAACGTTTTCACGCACTGTCATCCCACTAAATGGCTTGACGATCTGAAATGTGCGAGCAACTCCTGCGCGTGCAATCGTCCAAGGCGACGCTCCTGTCATATCCTTCCCATCGATCAAGACTCTGCCTTCGCTAGGTTTAAGGTGCCCAGTTACCAAGTTGATGAAAGTACTTTTGCCGGCACCGTTAGGCCCGATAACTCCGAGCACTTCTCCTTCGGAAACAGAGAAGGAAAGGTCAGAAACTGCTTGCAAACTTCCGAAGCGGCGCCCCAATCCCTGGGTCTCCAATACAGGGACAATGCTCATAGTCGATACTTCCGAATATTTGCCAGAAGAGAATATTGCTTGGTTCGACGAGCCTCACGAACATAGTTGACGGCGCCTTGGGGAAGGAGGACGACAGCAATAATAATGATCGCTCCCAAAATAAAAGTGTGCACAGTAGTAAAATGTTGACGTAAAAACTCAGAAATAAACTGAAGTGCAAGCGCGCCAAGAATTGGTCCTAGAACCGTGCCACTGCCCCCGATAACAACCATCATGATCATGAGCACCGTGATATCTACATCGAATAGTCGCTCAGGGAAAATAGTTACCTGTTGAAAAACATAGGTTGCCCCAACTAAGCCGGTGATAAATGCCGAGAGCGCATAGGCCATGACTTTACTTCGCACGGTGTTGATGCCGACGGCAGCAGCTGCATCTTCATCTTGATGAATCGCCCGCAACCCATACCCAAATTTGTTTCGGGCGACCAGTGCGCTAACAATTACTGAAAAAACTGCCAAGGCCAGAAAGAGCAGGTAGAAACCGCCGTTGCCTAAGTATTTGGTCGATGCGAATTTGCCAGCAATGGGCACGCTAATGCCCGCGCCACCGCCGGTGAGGCTGGGTAGATTGGTGACAACTTCGCGCATCCCTTCGGCAACTCCGAGGGTTGCAATGGCAAAGTAATGACCTTTCAGTCTCAGCAGCGGCTGACCAATCATGACCGCAAAAATTGCCGCGAAACAGCCACTTAGCGGTAGCGCCAGCCAGAAACTAAAATGCCAACTGCTCATGACAACTGCCGTGAAATAGCCACCCATTCCGAAGAAGACCACTTGGCCAAAGGAGGCGTAGCCCGTAAAACCGCCAATAATGTTCCATGCTTGAGCCAAGGTAATAAACATGAAGATCGCCGAGACAGTCCGCATTTCCCCGCCCTGCATCTGCGTCTGCATCCCCAATGCCGCCAGAACAGCGAGAACTCCCAACGTCAGCCACCCCCACGTTTTCAGACGGCGGCCACGCAATCGCAGTAATACTGAGGCGACCATTAGATCTCCACCCGTGCCGCATAAAAAGCGCGTCCAACTAAGCCGTTGGGTCGCACGATGAGAACGATGATCAGGACCAAGAATGCGATGGCATTGACCCAGGTTCCGGGAAGATACTGTCCACCCCACGCCTCGACCAGACCAATGACCAGACCACCGACTAGCGCTCCATACATATTGCCCAGTCCACCCAATACAGCCACCACAAATGCCATCAGTGTGAACCGTCCCGCAGAAGAGGGATCAAAGGTTCCAATCGTGCCGATCATGGTTCCCGCCATGCCGGCCAAGCCGGCGGCGATGCCAAAAGTAAGCGCATAGACATGCCGTGCCCGGATGCCCATCAGGCGGGCGGCACCTCGATCCATCCCCGTAGCCATAATCGACGTACCAGTACGAGTCTTGGTAACGAAGGCAACCAACAGGAAAGTAATCACGATTGCCAAAACAAAGGCGAGCAGTCGGACCAGCGGGATACGCACTCCGCCAATTGAGAGGCTATTGCTGACATAGGAGGTTTGAATACTCCGGTAGTCAGCCGAGAAAGCCAGGTTCATCCCTTGGACCACCATCATATTGATACCGAAAGTTAGGAGCAGGGTAATGAAAACCGGCCCGTTGACCACCAGGTTAATAAGAAAACGCTGGAGGAGATAGCCCAGCACGAAAAGGACGGCTGCCGAGACAAACATGCCAAGAAAAGGGTCAAGCCCAAACCAACTATGCATCTCCCAGGCAATGTAGGCGCCGAGGATGACAAAAGCCCCATGCGTCAGGTTGACAATATTCATGACCCCCCAGACCAGAGAGAACCCCACCGCGACGAGCGCAAGGAGTCCTCCCTGGAGGAGGCCATAAACCGTGGCCTGTAAGAACGCGTCCACTACTTAAGACGCTCTTGCCACATTACTTCTTTGTACCAGGCCAGATAAGTTTTGCCTCGGCATTGAGTCTGGGCCAGACTGTCACAGCCTTGCCATTTTGGATTTGGACGACCGACATTGGCTTGAAGGTGTTCTGTCCCGTGGAGTCAAACCTGATCCTGCCAAAGAATGAGAGGGTATTGAGGTGAGCCAGAGCATTTCGCACCTGATCTGGTTGCGTGGATCCCGCCTTCTCAACTGACAGTACTAAAGCTAAGCAGGCCGCAGTAGCTTCGGCGTTGTGATAATCGGGAACATGGCCGAATCTAACTGTCATCTCTTTGGCATACTGCTGGGCATTGCCAAAGAATTTGTCAATACCCTTTGTGGTATCGGTCCATTGGCTAGATCCGAGCACGTTTTCAGCTAGTGGTCCTAAGGTCTTGGCGAAATCCGGTATTGGTGGTGCCACCGTCTCTCCAAATCCGCTTGGCGTTACACCTAACTCCTTGGCCTGCTTGACGATGGCCACACCTTCGACGAGGTGTACCGAGCCAATAATGACATCAGGATTGGCGCCTTTGACCTTGTTAAGCGCTGAACTTACATCTGAAGATCCGCTGGGAAAGTATTGGGGATTTTGGACGGTAAATCCTAGGGCCTTAGCGGTCTTCATACCGCCTTCAGTGACCGTCTTGGAGAAACCGTCATCAGCAGAGAGAAACACAATGCTCTTTGGTTTGGGCCGGGCGAGTTGATTGATCGCTTTCACGATCGAAGACGCATACTCGGTTGCAGGTGACAGGACGGCAAAGGTGCGGGTGTAACCCTTATTGAAAATTTTATCATCTGCGCCAGCAGAGTCGACCATAACCTGACCGTTGAGTTCGGTAACTGCCGCTTGAGCTTGCACGTTGGCAGATCCATAAGAACTCAAAATCAATTTGATCCCTTTATCATTAAATTGCGAAAGCAATTGAGCAGCAATGTCAGGCTTGGATGTGTCATCTTGATATTTAATGTCGAGATTGATCTTATTGCCATGAATCCTCGCTCGGCCGGTGGAATTTACCTTCTCCTGGCAGAACTGGTATCCCTCTTTGGTGAGCAAGCCCTCTTTGGCTAGCGAGCCGGTTAGTGAAACCGCCGCGCCAATGGTCACTATGGTGACTTTCGGGGAAACGCCCGCCTTGGCCTCAGAAGCAGAACTAGCTCCGGCCAAGAACAAACTACTTGTGGCGATAAATGCGCCAATAACTACCGCACTCTTTTTCATATAGTTATCCCCGTTCATCATGGATCGTGAGTTGAAGGAAAGTACCACGGGGGGGGAAGAAAAGGAGGCTTTGCTTTGTAACGAATTAGAACGGCGCGTTAGCTTGCATGAATCAGACTTGGCCGCCCTTCACCGGCGGGAAGAGATCGCGCGACAACCAGCCCGATTCCCAGCAGAACGAGTGCGGTGCCCACTTCTCCCGGCCAGCCAAATGCCACATAAAAGAGGCCTCCGACAAATCCAGCAACACTTGACCCGAGGTAATAGCCAAATAGGTATAACCCCGAGGATTGCGCACGTTGAGTTGTGGCCCAAACGCCAATCCAACCGCTAATAACCGAATGCGCTCCGAAAAAACCAAAGACGACGCCAGCTGCTCCCAGGAGCACGCCGGGAAGGAAAGTGGTCAGACTGAGCACTGCACCGGTTGCCATGATGGCGATACTCAATATTAGTGAAGCACGCCGATTACTCTTACGCCCCAGCCAATTAGCACTAAATATTCCCAGAAGATAGATAACAAAAATCAGTGAGACCAGTGTGGGTGAGAGATGAAATGGATCTCGTACAAGTCGGAACTGCAAATAATTGAAAAATGAGACCATCGTTCCCATCAGTACGAATCCAGAGATGGCAAACCGAAGAATTACTGTGTCGCGAAGCAGGCTGCCAAGGCCAATAAGACGCTCACGCATATTGCCCGGAGCCGGAACAAAGTTAACCGAGAGTGGAAGTCGCATTACTTCCACCATGCCACCAATAAAACAGAGACCGCCGACGACCGCCATGGCAACTCGCCAGTTCCAAAGCCCGGCCAGAAAACCACCCAGAATTCTTCCTGTCATCCCGCCGACGCCGGTGCCGCTGATATAGAAACCCATGGCAACTCCAAGGGATGACGGGTGAAACTCCTCGGCAATATATGCCATTGCGACCGCGGGCAATGCACCCAGAACCAGACCGGTCAATATTCTCAATGCCAGCAAGGAAGCAAAATTAGGTGCAATCGAAGTAGCAAGAGTGAGAACGGCAGCAGAGAGCACTGCTGCAATCAACAGTCGCCTGCGCCCACGCCCCTCTGACCATGATGCCGCCACGATGACGGCGATGGCAAGTGGCAGAGTTGTTAACGACATGGTGAGGCTGGCCTCCGCAGGTGTAACGGAAAAATCTCGGCTGATGTTTGGCATGACGCCTTGGACCACATACAACAACGCAAAAGTTATAAACCCGGTGGCAAATACCGCTCGCCTTAAACGACGATGTTCCGGAGCCCTAGGCTGCAAATAAATATTTGGATCCGGCTCTAGGGCATCCATACCGACCTCCTTGCCTCCGCCGACAACTCTGGACCTGCCCATCCCCGCCATGAAATTTCGTACTTTCAAGCACAATACCTCAAGAGAAGGAGAGTTGGTGAAAGAGAAACATCGATGAGATCCAATGACCCCCGCGTGAATTCAGAGCCATGGAGCACGCATCTAAACGTTTATAAAAGTAGCGGGGGCAGGATGACCTCACACCTGCACTCTCGCTCGGAATCACACAAAAGGTACGTCGAGGGGTCGAGTTCGCCGTCCTTTAGGGACGAGAGTCGCGCATCACGGCCAGCTAAAGTCCGAGAATCTCTTTGAAATTTGATTTGTGGAAGCCGATAATTTTGGTCTCTGAACCTGATTCGTCTGTAATGACCGTGAATGGCACGCCAAAAGCACCGTCGTTGACGGCCATGAACTCAGCCATTGCCCCCTCATCTTCGTCTATCACTTTCTTCACATAGCGGACATTTTCCAAATTTAGCCATGACATCAAAACTTTGCAGGAACTGCATGTCGTTGTGCTGAAAACAATTACGCTCTCTATTCTTTCAAGATTCTCCACATTAACTCCCGAATGTAAATGCGTTGATGGTGACGCCTGCAGGAAAGACAAGCGTCAGTTCTTCGCCACTTATGAATTCAGTTGACTTGATCAGCTTGTAGAGACGGGCGCCATCAAGACTCACGATGCCATCGCGCCCAACGTCAGCGCCTCCCAAATTGCCGGGTGAGAGTCGTTTGCCGTCGATTTCTGCTCTAATCCGAGTTCCAGTCGGACCAGACATCACCAGATAGAGTTCACGGCCCGAAAACCGAATCCGCAACTTGGAGTTGTTTCCAGTGCTCGCTGTTGATTCCTGACCCATTCTCCATCTCCCTCCCAGCGACCATTCATCGAGCTTGAGGTTGCTCTCTAAATGGTAACTCGTAGAAACATTTGGCTGGACCTCGGCCACATTGGCGAATCTCTCCTCGCGCACATAATTCAAATAAGTTTCTGGCGTCAATGTGGCCGACGTCGAGGGTTGTGATATGTCCCCAGCGATTTTCTGGGTGACTTGTGCACCCGCTTCACGAAGCAGCGCTTGAATTGCCGCCTCTGTCTCTGCGTAACTCCCCTCACCGAAATGAGTCAGGCGCACCTTGCCGTCTTTATCAATGAGATACTTCGCAGGCCAGTACTGATTCTCGTATGCATTCCAGGTTGCAAAACCATTGTCAAGGGCAACTGGATAGTGAATATTTGCCGCCTTCACGGCATTTCGAACATTCTTGTCCACCTTTTCAAAAGCAAATTCAGGGGCATGAATGCCTAGAATCTCAAAGCCGTCTTTCTTGTATTTGGCATACCATGCATTCAAATACGATTGGGTACGGATGCAGTTGATACAGGAGTATGTCCAAAAATCTACCAATACCACTTTGCCTTTGAGTCCCGCAATTGTCTGCGGATTGCTGTTTATCCAGCTGCTAATTCCTCGAATCTCCGGCGCTATGTAGGGATCTGCAACGTTGAACACTGCCTTCTGGTTATTCACTTTATTTGTGCTTGGAGCATTATTTTTTGGCAGAAGTTTTTCCTCTATGGCCGTACTATTAAAAGGTATTCTTTCCAGCGCCCATGTCTGAACTTTTTTATCGAATCCCGTTATCACAGCAATTCCTACCAAAATTAGCATGACTGCTAAAACACGGCGGAACCAACCATTTGGTGTTACCGCCCACTTCAATCGTTTCGTCAATCGGCGACCGGCAAGGGCGATAGCCAGCAACGTCAATGACAGACCGACCGTGTACATCGTCATGTAGACCAAGCCCAGCGCTAAATGAACTGGCAGAATTGTTGCCAAAATGAGGGCATATATGGGACTGCAAGCGGAGAAGACAGGGCCAAGCGCCGCACCAGTTAAAACGTAACCGAACACGCCTGATTTTTTAGAAGCGCGGTTAAGCAACTTATTTGAACTATTTTCAAGCCCGATTTTGGAACTTGCCTTTGCCCAAAGTAGTGGGAAGAACAGACTCAGCCCAAGGATGACCACGATTCCACCGGATACCGACTTCCACACTTGCGGATCGATACCGATGAGAACCGTGCTGGCCTTAAGCAATAGCGTGAAAAGGAGGACTGACACACCAAGGCTTATAGAGATTATGTACGGCTTCTTGCGATCGGCTTTTTGGTCGGCATCCGCGGCCAGTGAACTGCCGACAATAACCGGCAGCAAAATCAGTACGCATGGTGCGAAGACTGTAAGTATGCCCGCCAAGAATGACGTAAGAAGCAAGAACATGGGTTCTCCTAGGTTGATTTAGACAGTCTGGTTGAGGAGTTCGTCGTAAGTGATGGAGCCGCTCCATTTTTTGAGCAGATTGCCGTTCTTATCCACCTGCACAAATGTGTGCTGATAGGTGACCCCGTATTTCTTCTTCAGATCAGTCGATGTGTCATAGTCGACCTTGAGCAGCGTAAGACCTTCAGGAGTCGGCGAGGCTTTGAAGTTCTTGTCGGCTTCCTGACAAATTGGACACCAGGTGGCACTAAAGTCCAGAACCACCTTGCCATGAGCTGCGTTGGCTATCTTGGCAGGATCAAAGGCAGAGTAACTGCCCTTGATCACGCTGGAATTAGCCCTTACTTTTTTTTTAGCTTCATGGCATCGGCCTTCTTCATGGCATCGGCCTTCTTCATGGCATCTTGAGAAGCCTGAGTTTTCTTTGTCGTTGTGTCTGCGGCAAATACGCTGCCGCCCCCGGCCATAACTAACACCGCCACACCTAATGCAGTTAGTGATTTCTTGTTCATTGCAAGCAACCCTCTTTCTCGTAGTCGATGCCCCGAAATATAGAAGGCTTCGGACGAGATGTCAAGTTGACTTTACATTAATTACTCCCCGTCTTTCCTTTTTTGGATGATGATCTTCGTGGCGATCATGGCTAACAGGGCGATGGGTATAGCCGAATCGATCTGATGCTTCAGACTCTGGCTGAGCAGTGCGACAATCAGGACAATCGCCCCGACTACATAAGCTGACCGGCTTGCGTTGGCTTGGTTGTCGGCCTCGCGTTCATCATCGGGATTTTCTCGCCATAGCAACAGTAGAAATGTCGCTATTAACACGAGAAGTATTGTCAGAATGAGCATCTGAACAGAATTTGGCATTACAAATTTCTTTGGTGCAACGGCTAACGCGGAGACAATGGTCAGGCTGAGAAGGAGAATCACATCAAGCGCGGGTTTATATTTTTTCATTGTTCGAGATCTTGAAGAGATCTTCCACCTTTCTACCTAGCACTTCGGCAATTTTTAACGCAAGTAGAACGCTCGGCACGTAATTGCCCTTTTCAATAGAAATAATCGTCTGCCTAGTGGCTTGAACTTTTTGAGCGAGTTCTTCTTGGGTCAACTCAAACACGGTACGCGCTTCGCGTACCGTGTTCTCAACTGTGTTCTGCTTGTCTCGTATAAACATAGTAAGGAATCTGCCTAAGGTATGGTTGACTTGACATACGATATCACATCCCCAAGGCGCCATAGTCAATAATCAATGCGCCGGCGAATTCCTTATCGCCAATCAATAACTGGACGCGGTCACGATCATATTCCGAACCTCCTGCTTATGGTTGGCACGGTATCGACCAGGCGGCGCCCCTCGAGCCCGCGAGAAGGCTCGCGAAAATGCGAACTCGGACGAGTATCCAACTGCGCGAGCCACAGATTCAACGGTGTCATCGGTTCTCCGCAGACGCCGCGCCGCCAGGTCCATGCGCCAACGGGTCAAGTATGCAAGTGGTGTTTCACCGACATGCTCTGAGAATCGTCGCGAGAGAGTCGCACGCGAAACTCCCACTTCGGCAGCAAGGGTGGCAACGGTCCACTTCCGTTCCGGGTGCGCATGAAGAGCGGCTAGGGCTGTGGCGACTTCCGCATCGCGCAATGCATGCAACCATGACGGTGACTCATCAGTATGTCCGGCAAGCCAAACTCGCAGTACATGCACGAGTAGTACATCAATGAGGCGATTTACAATTGCCCGCGACCCAGGATCTGAACCACGAACCTCATGCGTCAGCAGACGTACAGTTGATTCTATCGATCCATGCGCAAGTTCGCCTGCGGACAAATGTATAACATTCGGAAGCAGCGCCATCAAAGGCTGGGCAACATCATGGTCGTAGACGTACGATGCGCACAGAAACCGTGTTTCGATTCCCGCGCCGCCGAGATCCAAATCACCTGAGGGGGAGATAAGTCGTTCTTTAGCAACGCGATCGAAAGCTCGTGCCTGACCTCGAGGGGTGCTCGATAAAATGTGTTCCATTCCAGCTGGAAGCAGCACAACATCACCTGGCAAGAGTTTTATCGGTTGAAGACCCTCTGCCCGTAGCCAACAACTCCCAGAAGTAATCACATGAAATGCAGCTCCGGTCGCTTGCGCCAACCTAAGACCCCAAGGTTCACTTGCGCGCACTTGCGCCATTAGCGCACCTTCAACCCGGGCAACATCTAGAACATCAGCCAAGGGATCCATGCAATCAACATATGTCCTAAAGGGATCTAACGCAAGAGCTTTTGAGACGATTAGGCAAGAAAGCAAGCGTTTATCGCATTCAAAAGATCAGAGTCGAGACTTACATTGATCCTCGGTCGGCTCGTCTGCACGGTGCAGGTTTTCTCCGCCGGCTGTTTTCCAACCCGAAAGGACTTTCTCTATGAAGATCGCTAACTCAGTCGTGTTCGTTACGGGAGCTAATCGCGGCCTCGGTCGCGAATTAGTGCACGAACTGCTCCAGCGCGATGCAAGCCGTGTATATGCAGCAGCCCGGGACACGTCATCACTGAAGGGAGTCGACAGTCGAGTAATCCCAGTAACTTTGGATCTGACCAATCACGATCAAATCATCAAAGCAGCTCAATTGGCCGTTGGCACAACACTGCTGATCAACAACGCAAGCGCAGCCATATTCGCAGATGCATTCAGTGCTGATCGTTCCAAAGTGAAACTGGAAATGGATACGAACTACCTAGGGCTTTTCGACATGATCAACGCCTTTACCCCAATTATCGAAAAATCAGGTGGGGGCGCCATCGTGAACATCCTAAGTTTGCTCGCACTATCCAGCACACCTCCAATGACTGGCTACTCAGCATCAAAGGCTGCCGCCCACTCGCTTACTCAGGCCATCCGACCGGGACTAGCGAAACGAGGAATAGTCGTGCAAGGCGTCTATCCGGGAGGAATCGACACCGACATGCTCTCTGGATTTGATATCCCGAAAACTGCCCCATCCGAGGTTGCCAAGGGAATTCTCAATGGGGTCGCTGCGGGACTTGAAGATATCTATCCAGACCCAACTTCTGAACAAATGTCAGGAATGTGGGCACACGATCCAAAAGCTTTCGAGCTAGCTTTTAGAGGCGAGTAGGTCAGGATGAAAGGTAGAACCGTATGGCCACCAATTTCGGTGGCCATACGGTTTTGTATCCACTTTGCCTTAGTAGCGGGGGCAGGATTTGAACCTACGACCTCTGGGTTATTCGCCCAACGAGCTACCGAGCTGCTCCACCCCGAGTCCGTAGGTCAATCACCGGAGTCAGCATAAGCGGCATTAAACGCCACAAGAGTGGAGATACCCCGAGTCTGCAGATATTTTGCATCAGATGCTCTGCTCTCAAGCACGATAGCCGGCAAAATCCCTTGGTCCACTAATCGGAAGAACTCATCTGCAAAATTCAAATTAGGCGTGCAGCCTTCTGGAAGTACTAAAGCAGTGTGGCGCACGAGGCTAACTGGTATTTCTCCGGCATGTATAGCTTGGATCATCTTTCGGAACTGCTCGCCCATGGGCTTGACTTCGTTATGCACGGTCAGAAGCCCAAGGTCATATTCGAGTTCTACAAAACCTTGCAGGCGACGCTCAATATCATGAGAACACCACCATGTGATCCCCCATAGGCCCTCAACGGTAGTCGTGGCCGTCAACACCTGAGTCACAAACTCTTCCGGTGTTATGTGCTGAAGCCATTCCCCTGATACACCGCACTCCTGAAGCCAGACTTGCCTGGCAGGATCTTCCTGATACGCCTTCGCCAGTTCTAGTAAGTACTCTGCGAGATGGATAGAGCCTGTCCCATACCCACCATACCTATCCAGGGCACCAGTAAAGAGAATCCATGCGTGAATCGGAGTCACTGCTCCAGTATTGGCCAGCACTGCTCGACCAAATGGCGTGTGATCCATCAGCCATGGCGTGTGATCAACTCCAACGGAATGAAGTTTGTTGGGTGCAACCCGATCGCAGTGTGCAAGGAGCTCGCTGACCCAACGATCGCCATCTTCCCGACTTGTAACATTTTTTGTCTCAGTCGAGAGGACATTCGGCTCGTTGGCCACATCGAAGCCAAGAAAACGCGGGTGCGTTCCAACTCGATCGGCGATGGCAGAGATCAGACCGCGTTCGGCAATAATCGCTTCCTTGTCAACAAATATGTTTGCTGTGTCACCGAGCCAAGCAGGACGAAAATCCATCCCACTAAGCCAGCCGTTCAGCACAGTGACGATAACGTCAAGACCTGCCGTGTGAGCATGATTCAGAAGCGCTTCAAGTCGCCCAAGCATTGCGTCGCTGACAAAATTCGGGTTAGGTTGGAACAGCGGCCAGAGGCATTGAATGCGAATATGATCACAACCCAACGCTGATATCGCTCCCAAATCCTTTGCAATACTGGAATCATCCCAGTCAACCCAGGAGTACCACCATCCTTGGCTAGGCACATAATTCACTCCGAAACGTGGACCTTTACTCAAAGTACTTTCCTCTCGGGGCTCTAGTTATCAATATTTTTTGTTTTAACGATATTTACTGTTGCTACTTCAAACTAACAGCTCGCCAGGAATCGGCTATTAACTCGACCAAAATCTCCGATGTACCTCGCCGACTGCGATCTTCATGCGCGACAATTTCCCCGTTTTCGGCGACATCGATTACAAAGATGCCGGGCAAATAAACGCTCACCTTCTCGGGCGTATCGCGCGACACTATGACTCGAATCCGACCTTGGGGAAGGTAGGCGGTGAGATTTATCTCGCCCAACCCCCGAATATATGGGCGTAGCCGAAGTGAACTAAATCCGGGTTGTAGAGCAGTTAAACCGATAATTCCCTCAGAGAGAACAGCGAGGGGCGCGACAGCGCAGTGGCTCCACTGATCCAATGAGTCGGAGCGCGCGTCCCAATGTTCTTGCAAGGTTCTATTTCGGTGAATAGAGGACATCTTCGACCAGTCGTCCCGAAGATCGTCAATGGCAACATCTACACGGTCCAACACAATTAGCGCACGCGATCTCCAGATTGCGTTTGCCGGGTAGGATCGGCCAACTTCCTTAGGCATCTTCACAAGAAATCTCTCTGCGGTTTCAGTACTTTCATTTGGACAAAGTCCAAAGAGTACGGCCATGGCAAGACTGCGGTCGTCATACCGTCTGCCCTGATCTGACCAGGGCAGATTTGAAACAAAGACCTCTTCCTGCGGACACCAAAAGGTCCCTACGACACTGGCCAGGAGGTCCGCAGCAAGTGCAGCAGCGCGTTCTGCCTCTCCCCTCTCCCCCGCCAATCCAGCTAATCCGCAATAGGCCACGCGCAGCATTCCCACCACATATAAGTTGAACGCACATTGCTTATCCCGCTGCTCTATAAAGGCGTCGTGGTCCATCCAGACGGTTGGGATACCGAGTCTCTCAACTGGGAGCAACCCATTTTCGTCCACTAGGCGACGCAGGTAATTAACGAAATGTGCCAGTTTGGGGAAAATCGCCACTACATCATCTCTCTGGCCTGTCTCCCAATAATGGTGCCAGCAGTCGAAGACGAAACCGACGCTATGGTCGAGAATGGGCCCCCATTGGGTCAACCCCAATTCGCGAAGAGGAATTCTCGATAGCCTGTCACTTCCCGGCCAGCAGTCGAAGAAGTAACCCTCCAAAGTCTGCCCTCGAGAGAAAGTTCGTATAAAGCGAGTTGGTAGCATCGTGTCGTCAAAAAATCTCCGAATATAGTGGAGTTGATGGCTGACATCACCACTATATTGCTGTCGCTCGCGTCCCATTCCGTCCACAACCGCGTCCTGCGCGCTATTTGAGAGCGTATTCATTGCAGCGTCAATCACACGTGAAAGAGCCTGGTCCCCTAATTCAAGTATGGGGTTCACAGTCCAGGCGTATTTGCGCTCTCTCAATGAGACATCGTGAACATACACGTCTTCTGAGTGGCCCCTTATCGAGAGTTGAATCCACGCCAGCGATTCAAATTCGAACGACTCGTGAGTGAACTGACCTCCTGGTGCTATTACACGTGACCATGTGTAGTAATAAGAATCGATCCACTCTGTCTTCGTTGGGTCGTGCGACTCCTGCGTGACGATTTCGATGATGGTTCCGGCGGGTGCGGTGACAACTATTCGTGGCCAACCAACCAATTGGCGTTCCAACTTGTAGGTGAGAAAACGTGATGATCCCGACTCGGCGGGCGGTACCTGGATGGTGGTGACATGAGAGACTGGGTTCTCAATGAGTGGCCACGATGTCAATTCCGGTGGCTGTCCAACTCGAAAATCAAACCAATCTTCGGGTGACGAAGAGACCCAGCGAACTACGCCCTGATCGACAAGGCTGGCCTGGGTGATATCTGCCTCGTTGAGGGGCGGGATTGAACGCTCCACAAGCCAAGCTCGCCCACGATGGGGAGGTGCCAAGTCAAAAAGAAGATCCCGTGCTTGCGACGCCACAGGCGGACGATCGGCGGAAACTGCAAGTCGAGTTGCCGGACGCCACGAGGAATCTTTTTCAACCGTGGTCCAATCCGCATGCAGAAGACGGAGATCTGTCTCCTCCTGCCATCCTCTTAAGTACCAGCGCCGATGCTGTCCAGGACGTCTGGACCGGTCGACCTTGCAGAACCACTCACTGTTTGTAACGATATCCAACTCTTCGTGAAGACCAGCTGCGACCTTAAGTGATAAGAGCAGTCCTGGTCGACCTAGGACATAAGTACCTTCTCCAGATCCTAAATAAAGAACCTCCACGGCAAGAGAATTCGAACCCTTTCGCAGCATCGGCCCAAGTTCGATCGGGTCAACTTCGAGGACTCGCGGATCGCATGGGGCCGGGCCGGTCTGAACCCGCTCGCCATTGACCCATAGCCGGTAACGGCTGTCCGCGCAGATATGTCCGGTGGCGCGCAGATTGGTGTCCGAGACCAACTGAAAGTCGAACCTGAATAGAACGACGGTGTTGGGTAACGTGCGCTGGGCGTCAATCCAAATCCATTCTGCGGGAGAAAGATCCAGAGGTAACTCAGTCTCCGCGCGAACAGAGAGGTCGACATCGCCGAAATTATCAGTCATGTTAACCTTTCACCGCGCCAGCAATCAACGCACTCTGCATTCGCTTCTCTAGGATCGCGAAAACGAGCAAGGGCGGAAGAAAAGCGATGAGGACGCCAGCGAGGAGCAGGCCATATTGCGTGCCCGTAGGGCTAATCAAATCCGGAAGGGCGACTTGCACCGTTCGGACCGCTGGATCAGGACCCAGTAACACTAGGGAGAAGACGAATTCGTTCCAGAACGCCAGAAAGTTAAGAAGCACTACTGTCATTACGCCCGATATGGATAGCGGCAGGTATATGCGAAGTAGCACCGAAAACCACCCAGCGCCATCCATGCGGGCGGCCTCCTCGAGTTCCTTTGGGATAGTACGAAGAAACGTGGTCAATACAATGACGCTCAGCGGAAGAGCCGTTGCCGTGAAATAGAAAATCAATATTTCGGGCGTGTAGAGAAGGTTAAGATGGACGGCAAATAAGACCGTTGGAACAAGCGCAGCGAAACCGGGTATGAGAAAACCCAGTAGAAAAAACCGTTCTACTGCTGCGGACAAACGACTTGTAAATCGTGCCAGCGAAAACGCTGCCGGGAGCGCCAACACGATTGTCAGTACTTCGGCCCCGACCGTGATTACCGCCGAATTGATGAGTCCCGGCCCGAGGCTTGCGTCACGCCACGCGTTAATGAAGTTGGAAAGGTCAAAGGCATGCGGCAAGGAGAACGGAGTGTTGAAGATTTCCTGATTGTTTTTGAAAGGCGAAACTAGCAAGAAATACAATGGGATCAACACGAGCAACACATACATCCAGACGAGGGCGTGCGAAAAAATCCAACCTACGCGGCTGGTCAACTTCCGACTCTCAATGTGTAGCGTCATGGGATCCTCAATATGTAGGCCGAAAGGTGGCACGGAGAGATAAGGCGCCTGCCAGCCCTCCTGCGAAAAGCAATACACCGACAGTTGTGGCGTAACCCAAATCTTGTTGTGAAAAAGCCTTTCCGTATACGAGGTACGCAAGATTGGTGGAGGCGTAGCCAGGGCCACCCCCAGTGAGCAGAAGTACATCCCCAGCAGAAGTAAATAGTGTCCATAGGAGTTGGAGGGCGGCAACCACGCCAAAGTAGTCTCTGATTATCGGATAGATGATGTATCGCAACATACCTAACTCACCAACCCCGTCAAGGGTTGCGGATTCCTCGACTTCGCGCGAAACCGAAGCCATCCTTGCCTTAAGAAGTATCGCCGTGAACCCAATTCCGCTCCAGAGTTCAACTCCAATGATGCTCAGCAGGGCAGTTCGATTATCTGCCAACCATGCTCGTTGCAGGAAATCTAAATGAAGCGCCCCTAAAATTCCGTTCACTAGGCCAAAGGGTTTGGGTGCGAGTATGGCGACGAAGGCCATCGATCTGCCTGCCAAAGATAAGAGCGCGGGCAAAAAGAGCACAACCGATAAGATCCCAGTTCCTCGAGGCTTACGATGCAGGTAATAAGCAAGCAGGAGTGAGGCAATCATCAACACTGGCAGAAGGAAAACAAGTTGGACCAGAGTATTGAGCAGTGCTGTTCGAAAGGATGGATCACCGAACACGTGCTTGAAGTTCTTGAGGCCGACAAAGGTGCTCTCGGCTAGGATTCCGGGTTGATCGCGCAGGCTCATCCAGAAGAGACCGAGTAGTGGTCCAAGAAGAAACACGAGGTACCACGTCAGTGCTGGGACAGCCCCTAGCAGAGCGATAAATCCGCGTCGGGGACCAGGCTTCTTTCTTGAATTAATGGATTCTTTGAAGCCCTGGCGCACGGGAGGAGGAGTCATACTCGACTCCTCCTCCCGTGCCCTGAGCTGAACATAATTAGGCAATAGAGATTACTTATAGAGCTGATCGAGAGCGCCACAGATCTGGCTACTGCTTGTCCCACTTGAGAAAGCTAGACTCGATACCGGGTTAATCGCTGTTCCCACCTTTTGAGGTAGGTAGACATCCGGTAGTACCGCATAGTTCACTATTGCAGGCAGCTTCATACCCAGTTGGAGCAAGTGTGGAGCCTTCTTTAGTTGTGCGTTGCTGAGTTTAACGTCCACCAGATCACCTGTTTTTGTGAGCCAGCTAGCAGCGACCGCCGGGGAGAAGAAGAATTTCACGAACTTTTTTATGGGATCCAACTTCTTTGCGCCATTGGGACTAATCCAAAGGCCCATACCTATGGTGCCTTGAAAAGCCGTCGGCTTTGAGAAAACCCCATCGGCAGGCACAGGTAGACCTCCGAATGCAGTGCTCTTTTCGATATCCGCAGGCACGGTAGTAAATGCCCAGGAACCTTGAGGTATAAACGCCGCCTTGCCCGCGTTATAGAGAGCGCTCATGTTGTCGGAACTTAGACCCTGAACATTGTCGACGAAAACACCGGCATCACGCATCTTCACGAAGAGATCGATACCTTTCATGGCTCGTGGATTCTGACAGTAGCCTCCTTTTTGGAAGAGTTCTATCGCCTGGCTTTGAGGTAGGTAGTCTTGAGCCACCTGGAAGAAGAGCTTGGCGCCCGACCAATCATTGCCACCAACGGCAAGAGGGGCCACTCCAATGGCACGGAGTTTCGTTGCTGCGGCAACCAATTCGTCATAGGTTTTGGGAACTGTCTTGATCCCAGCCTTTTCCAACAACGCCATGTTGTACATGACGGGCCATTGAAATCCTAAAACTGGAAATGCTTGCAGTTGACCGTTGACCGACCAATCCACCACCGATTGCGGGGTGAACACCTTGGTGAGCCCCCACTCCTTCAAGTACTTCGTTAACGGAATAGTTGCCTTAATTTTCATCCACGAAGTGGACTCGGCAACAAGGTTAACGAGCACTAGATCTGCTTCTTTTTTGGCGACGACGGAAGATTCGTAGAATGACTTGGCGTTTGAACCGCCGGTCCCACCATTCGCCAGTACTTTCACTTGTATCCCAGTGGATTTGGTGAAGGCCTTGGCGATGGAAACTATCAATTTACCGCGGGGCGTACCAGCACCATCTTGTGACAAAATGGTCAACTGCTGGGTTTTTTCAGCCTTTGATGGAAAACTCCATCCGCTCACGCCAAGTATCATGACAAGGGCGAGCCCTCCAGATAGAAGCGGTTTCCGTGATTTCTTCATTGAGGTTGCTGTCGCGGAGATCGCCCCCGCGAAAATACCGTCTTTCTTTCCCATGTGATTTCCTTGTCTCTCATGATTGCCGTGGATGTGAGGACCGCACCGGGGTGGAAAGAGGGAACGACATTACGGATGCCGTCTGATCGCCTCGCTTGGGCCTTCTCGGAAAGAATAACCTAACCGGTTCGGTTACGCCAGACCCGTCTCTTTGCGTGGCGCACACTCGTCTGTCGAGCAATGAGCTCGCTTGGCATCGCAAGGTCGTCGGCAGGATTTACACCGGCCAGTACATCCAGCAACATCCGAGTACTCCGGCGGCCTTGTTCCTGGGCGAACCGGGAGAGTGAGGTGATACTGGGAGTCGCGATCCGGCAGAACATGGAGTCGTCCCAACTCATGGTGGCAATGTCGCTCCGGCCGAGCGCACGCAATGCGGATGCGACGCCTAGCGCCATCATGTCGTTGGAGGTGATGATTGCGGTGGGTGCGAACTTTTCAACGAGTAGTTCGCGAATCGTGGTTTCTGCGCACTCCATCGTGTAATCGCACTCCACGAATACGGGGTGCAGATGACGTTCGGCCGTCGCAGCAATGATCGCTCGTCGCCGATCTGATTCGTGAGCAAAGACCTGCGGACCGGTAAGATGCAGGATGTCGACGTGACCGAGATCAGCAAAGTGTCCAGTAATCATGGAGGCTTCTCTCTCCAAGTCGTAAATAAAGGTGGGCCCGCCTACTGGTGTCATTCGCGATCCGTGGGCAACATAGGGAAGGCCAAGACGTTCCAATAACGCGGGTCGCTCGTCATTGACGACAAGGTCGAAAAGCATAACTGCGTCAACACGTCGTTCCGCACTCCACCTCTGGTAGACCGCAGTATCGCGGCCACTCTCCGTTCCCACCATCCGCAATAGCAGAGTCTGATCGGCATGCAAGAGAACATCCTCTACGCCTGCCAGCAAACTCATGTAGTAGGGCTCGGACCCAAGCAACTCGGGATCACGCTTCAGCACGATACCGATGGCGTCTGCACGCGAACGAGATAACGCTCGGGCGCTAGAACTCGGATGCCAGTTAAGTTCAGAGGCAAGTGCGAGAACACGCGCCCGCGTCACCTCGCTTACGCCTGGTTTCCCGTTCAGAGCACATGACACGGATGCCTTGGAAAGACCAAGCTGGGCAGCAAGTCCGCTGATGGTCACTCGCACCACGTTTACCGCCTCCTTGCGTCCTTGGAAGCATAACGATAGTCAACGTTGCTAAAGGGTCCGACAACCTCATGCCAACTATTTTCTCACTGTATGCTTGGGTGTTGAGGGCGAAACCTATGTACATTCTTTGGCGATATTCCAGGCCCTGCCCCGCCAGTTAGGGAACGCGAATGATGGCGGGTCACGGTACGGAAATATCTGAAGAATTTACTGTACGTAATGTGAGCGCCCCAGGTCCGCATGGGTCGATCCCACTTCGCCTTTATACTCCGAAAACTCTCGCCAATGTGAATATCGGTCTGGTATGGGCTCATGGCGGATCATTTACTGGCGGAGACCTCGACATGCCGGAAGCCCATTGGGTGGCGAGCCAACTCGCCGGGCGAGGAATCACCGTTTTCTCTGTCGCCTACCGCCTCGCAAAAGAAGAAACTCGCTACCCAATCCCATCCGATGACGTTTTAGCTGGATGGGATTGGGCGCTCACCGTCTCGGGTGAACTCGGCATTGATCCCTCTCATGTGAGTATTGGCGGGGCCAGTGCAGGTGCGAATCTCGCCTGCGGTGTTGTAATTCGCCTTCGCGACGCCGCTCAGATAACACCACGCAGCGTCATCCTTGCCTACCCAGTCGTACACGCTCACCTCCCGCCATATAGTCAAGATTTAGTCGCAAAAACGGAGTCGCTCGCCAAGGAAATCCGATTTCTCCCGAATGAGGTTCGCGCGATGAGCATGAATTACGTGGGAAATGAAGCCCTCTTTTCCCACCCTCATGCGTTTCCTGGCAACGCAAACCTCCAAGGATTGCCGCCGTTCCTCATAATCAACTCAGAGATGGATGACCTTCGAAGTTCTGGAGAAGCCCTCGCCGCCGGCCTCGCTTTAGCCGGTAACGATGTTTCTCTCGTTTGCGAAAAGGGAACTTATCACGGCCATCTCAATCGACCCGAGTTCGCAGAGGCGAGCCGATCTCTCAACAGAATGGCGAAATGGCTCCAATCTAAAGATTCTCTTCCAGCGTAAATTTCAGAGCAGGTTTAGCGTTATTTTCAATGATTCTGTAAGTGGTAGTGGTTACGGATCTATTGTTATTACTGAATCGATGAGACCACCATCAACCACCTTGGCTGCCTTCCAAGAGGTACCTGCCCGAGTCTGACCGCATGACAATACCTTGGACTTCTTCTCCTTCATCTAGGTCGGCTGTAAGATGATTTCAGCCCCTGCACTCGGCAAAGAGGTATAAAAATGGGGCGCTCTATATTTCTTAAAAGCATAACTTTCTTCAATGGCCGCAATAGTTGCCTTTGACTCGTCAGAATTAATGAGAGCGATCGCACTTCCACCGAATCCGCCGCCAACCATGCGCGCGCCTAACGCTCCCACTCTATTTGCCGCATCCACTGCTGCATTCAGTTCGGGGCATGAAACGGTGTAATCGTCTCGAAGCGAGCGGTGTGATTCGTTGAGCAGATGTCCTAGTCGAGTGAAATCCTTGTCTTCAAGTGCGACTACCGCTTGCATAACACGATCCATCTCAGTGACTGCGTGTCTTGCTCGAATAAATTCTGTATGCGTTAATGCCCGACGTGAAGCACCTAATTCTTTGATTGATACATCACGCATGGTCTCAACACCCAATTTATCGGCTACGGATTCGCAGGAAGAGCGGCGTTCGGCGTAACCCCCATCAATAAGCGCGTGATGAACTCGCGTATCGATTATCAAAAGCTCCAATCCACTGGCTGCAACATCAAATGGAATATGTCGCTTAGACAGATCGCGGCAATCAAGCAGGAGTGCATGTCCGGCATGCGCCATCAAAGAAACTGATTGATCCATAATTCCACAGGGCACCCCGACGTACTCATTTTCTGCGCGTTGTGTAATTCGGGCCAAACCCTCTAAATCATTATCCAGAGAAAAGAGTTGGTTGAGTGCGACGGCAACTGAACATTCCAGAGCCGCAGAGGATGAAAGACCGGCACCAAGTGGAACTTGGCCGTCAATGAGAAGGTCAATTCCTCTGTCAATGCCACCCGCACTACCAAGGGCCCAAATAACACCCAGTGGGTAACTCTCCCAACCACCTCGCGCGCCAGGCTTCAGCTCATCAAGAGATGATGTCACTATCTCGTTCCTGCGCTGAACTGAAGCGACACGAATCTTGCGATCTTCTCGTTTACGAACGGATACATATGTCCGATCCTTTACGGCAAACGGGAGAACAAAACCATCGCTGTAATCAATATGCTCACCAATTAAATTAACCCGTCCGGGTGCCGCCGCGGAGACATCCGAGGAGTGCCCGAAGATTTCTTTGAAATGACTAACTAATGAAGACATCCATTATCCAAATGAAGCAAGCGTGTCAGCGACCATCTCATTGATATCGCGCCTGGGTTGCCAATTAAGATCAGCATTTGCTAATGAAATATCTGCGATCAATACAGCTGGGTCGCCCGCGCGACGAGGAGAATCGATACTTGGAACTTTATATCCGAGAATAAGTGTTGCTGCCTGAATTACTTCTCGAACCGAGTAACCCCGTCCGCTGCCTAAGTTAAAGATCTGATGTTCGCCAGATAACAGCGAATTTAGCGCTTTGATATGAGCGTCGACGAGATCAATGACATGCACGTAATCTCGGACGCATGTTCCATCTAGCGTGGGCCAATCAGTACCGAAGACCTTGACTGGGCTGGTCGCGGAACTACGCAAAACGTTAGGAATCAAGTGCGTTTCCGGATTGTGGCGCTCCGCGAGCCAGCCACGATCACTCTTGAGCGAGCCAGCCACATTGAAATATCGAAGTGATGCAGCAGCTAACCCATGAATTCGCGCATCGGCCGTTAACATTTCATCTATTGCCAGCTTGGTATCCCCGTATGGATTCGTAGGGTGAGTCGGCGATGTTTCCAGAATTGGGAGAACATCTGGTTCGCCGTAAGTGGCAGCAGATGAAGAGAAGACAATCTTCGAAATGCCCGATGCGTGCATCTGATCGAGCAAGTTACGACTGCCAGAAACATTGTTAGACCAATAGAGTTCAGGTTTTTCTACAGATTCTCCAACCAGAGACTTGCCAGCAAAATGCATAACAGCATCGCAGTCAGAGAGCGCATCGGTTATCTCGGAGCAATTCAGTAGTGATCCTTGTACAAAACGTACTCCAAGGGGCACAGTGTCGGCGTGTCCTGTGCTGCAATCATCGAGAATTGAGATTTCAAATCCTTCTCTTCGCAACATTTCAACTGCAATCGAACCGATGTATCCCGCTCCACCTGTGACCAAGATGCGCATTCTTAGTTCAACCTCACATCTTGCAATTGCTTAGCCGAATGCTCAGGAGTCATATCCATAATAAATGCACCCATTGCCAGTTCCGATCCTGCGAGGTACTTCAACTTCCCCGGGGCGCGTCGCACGCTAGTGATCTGCCAATGCAATCTCATAATATCGCGACCCTGGCGTACCGGTGCTTGGTGCCATGCGGCTACGTAAGGCATCGGAATTCCAAATACACCATCAAGTCTTTGAGTGACCTCTAAAGCGATTTCTGGGAATGCCTCCGACGCTTCGGACGAGAGTTCGGTTAAGTCGGCTACAGGGTGTAGCGGTGCGACGTGTATTTCAAATGGATAACGGGCAGCATAAGGAACAAAAGCGATCCACTCAGAATTGCGAGCCACAATTCGGATCTCATCCTTAATTTCGCGGGCCACAACATCATCCATCAGAACTCGACCAGTTCTCGTGTGGTACTTCAGGGCAACCGCCAACATTCCTTGCACACGTGGCGGTAGGTAGGAATATGCATAAATCTGCCCGTGGGGGTGAGAGAGAGTGACCCCAATCTCCTCTCCGCGGTTTTCAAAAGGTGCGATATGTTGGATGTAATTCAATTTGGAAAGTTCCGATATCCGGTCACGCCACGCCTCCAGCAGTGTGCGGACTTGCGCGATCGAAAGATCGCAGAACGATTGTCCGTGCTCGGGCGTAAAGCAGACCACTTCACATTTGCCAGCTGCTTGCCCAGTTTCAGTGCTAGGACCGACCATCTCAGGAAGGGCCCACTCCCCGTCAGGGGGGCGCAACGAAGGCGAGCGATTATCGAAAACAACAACTTCAAAATCACTTTCAGGAATTTCAGTCAGGAGGCCACCTGTTGTTGGGCAGAGTGGGCATAACTCTTTCGGCGGCAAGAAAATGCGACCCTGTCGATGCGCAGCGACAGCGACCCATTCATTGAGAAGTGGATCAAGGCGCAATTGTCCGATCGTTGGAGCTGCATCTGGTTCACGCTGATCGAAGGCAGTCCTGGATTGTCCATGCGAATCGTAGTAACGAATGATTCGACCATCTGCCATGACGCGATCCTGACGATTTACGCCAGCCGCAAGTTTCTTGATCTCGTCCATCTTGCGCTCACCCTACCTTCAAGGGAGAAAAATCAGAATTCCTGGGTACCCCTCCGTTGCAACGGAGGATCAATATGCGGCACAACTCCTCGCTATTAAAGCAAATCAAAGTCCCCCGAATTCCGAGGATCTTAAAACATTAAATAGTAGCGGGGGCAGGATTTGAACCTACGACCTCTGGGTTATGAGCCCAGCGAGCTACCGAGCTGCTCCACCCCGCGTCGGTAAGACGTATCGTAGGCGATACTCAGCGAGGCAACCAAATCGAGCAATATTCGTGCGAGAAATGCGAGGAATTACTTCCCGCTTTGGGCCGCAATTGCTGCAACGATCGCTGATTTCAAACGATCTTGTGCTGCCCCGTATGCTGCAAAATCGCCCTTCGACAGTGCTGCCTTGGAATCAGCCAACGCCTGTTGAGCACTTTGCAAGGCTGCTGAAAGAGCTTGCGATTTCGTTCCGGTTCCACCTGTTGTAGAAGGACCAGTAGTCGTTGTCGTCGTTCCGGAGTTGCCACCGAAGACCTGATCCAACGCACCTTTGAGAGTGTCATCGAATCCGATCTGATCTCCGAAGGAGACCAGGACTTTCTGCAGCAATGGATACGAGGCAGTATTAGCCGTCGCTCGCACATAGACAGGTTGCACGTACAAAAGACCGCCACCAACAGGAAGTGTCAGTAGATTGCCGAGAACCACATCGGATCCACCTTGCCGTAACAACGACAGCGAATTTGCCACCACTGGTTTGGCTTCAAAGTTAGATGCAACCTGCGAAGGCCCGGCAATATTCGTGCTTCGCGGCAACTGCAAGACGGAGATCTTGCCATAGTCGGGACCAGGGTCAGAGATCACTGAGGCGAATGCGGACAGGTTCTGCCGCCCACCCACCGGTACAAAAGGCGTCGTCAACGAGAACGATGCTTTCGTCGCACCTGGCATCTGCAAAGTCAAGTAATACGGAGGCTGTGCTCCTGCGTTACCGCCAAATGTCGATGGGTCAGTTGGTACTCGCCAAAAGTCCTGTCCCCCGTAGAAAGCACTCGCGGTGGTGACGTGATACGAACTCAAAATGTCACGTTGGACGCGGAAGAGATCCTCCGGATAGCGAACGTGCGCTAGCAAATCAGCAGAAATCGCGCTCTTTGGCTTCACTGTATTTGGGAAAGCCTTGCTCCACGTCTTCAAGACCGGATCACTAGTATCCCACTGGTAGAGCGAGACGGTGCCATCGTAAGCGTCGACTGTGGCTTTAACGGAGTTGCGGATGTAGTTGATGGAGGTATCAGTCTGAGCTGTTATCGACGAAGAGTTAGTGGTCAGCGCGTCCGTTGTCGCACCGGACAATGTGGTCTTCCTTGAATATGGATACCCGGCACTCGTCGTGTAACCATCGATAATCCAGATGATGCGGCCATCAACGATTGCTGGGTAGGGATCTCCATCCAAGGTCAACCACGGAGCAACCTTTGCTACTCGATCACGTGGGTTGCGTACGAAGAGAATTTTGGAATCCTTGTTGATCAAGTTGGACAACACGATGCGCTGTTCTTGATATTTGAGTGCGAATACAAGGCGATCAATCAAGGAGCCAACTGGCACCCCACCTGAGCCCGCATACGTGGTGTTCTTCTGACCGTTGGCAGATGCATCATCCGGATAGTCCAATTCAACTGGCGTACCAGTCTTAGTACCACCGACGATCGAGTAATCAGGAACATTCTCACCAAAATAAACTCGGGGCTCAAAAGCACCAAGGCCCTTTGTTGGTGGAAGATCGCCAACCAAGAACGAAGGCTTGCCATCAGCATCGCGGACGTTGCCGTAAGCGGCAACAAAGCCGAAACCGTGCGTGTAGACCAAGTGGTCGTTGATCCAGTTACGACTTGGGTTACCGGAAAGGTTTAACTCGCGAACTGCAACCACAGTGTCTCGTTGAACTCCGTTGACCTTATATCGGTCGATATCCAGTGATTCTGGGAAAGTGTAGTAAGGCTTAATCTGTTGGAGTTGGCGGAATGTCGCTGACAAAACATTGGGATCCATAAGGCGGATATTGGAAATCGTTGCAGCATCCTTAGAAAGTTGCCCCGCCGAAGTTGCGATTGTTGCCTGATAATCAGTGACTTTGACGTCAGATAAACCATAGGCAGCCCTGGTGGCGTCAATGTTCTTCTGTATGTACGGCGCTTCCTTGGACGACTCACTTGGCTTCACCTGAAACTGCTGAATAATCCCTGGATAGACACTTTGAACAAGAACAGATGAGACAACAAGAAGTGAGACTCCGGCAGCGGGCAGTACCCACGAGCGGCGGATGACGTTTGCAAAAAACAGAAGTGAACAAATAACGGCGATACCGGCCAGAATCGCCTTCGCGGGCAAGAGCGCGTTGACATCCGTATACCCAAGGCCCGTTATCAAACGACCTTCTTTAAGCGCCAAGTGGTACCGGTCCAACCAGTAAGCGACTCCTTTGAGCAAGACAATTACTCCAAGAAGAATTGAGAGCTGAACGCGAGCCGTGACGGTTGTGCGTTCATCGGGCACTTGCAGGCGAATACCACCATATAGATAGTGGACCACACCCGCTGCAATCAAGGAAATGATGAAAGTTGAAATTCCCCACTCAAGCAATGATTGCCAGAATGGCAAGCGGAAAGCGAAGAAGGAAATATCCAAGTGAAACTGAGGATCCTTGGTTCCAAAGGGAGTCGAGTTCTTAAAGAGTAACCATGACGACCAGATCTGAGTTCCTGCCATCCCAGAGAAATAGAAAAGTACGATCGCCAACGCCGCTGTCACGAGCCGGCGGATCGGCTCGATTTGGCCCCGATATCTTTCTAGATTATCGGCCTCAATCGTGATGGGAACATAAAGCGGGCGACGACGGTAGGCAATGATGATGTTGGCAATAATGAGCAGTGATGTCAGTGAGCCAAAGACCAAGAAGAGTTCGAACTTTGTTGTCAGAATTGTTCGCCAGACGTTGGAAAAATTGACCGAACGGAACCAGAGCCAGTCGGCGTAGAAGCCACTCAGAGAGACAAGAGCGAGCGCCGCGGCGAACACTATTGCCACGGTAATAATAAGGGGGCGGCGATTCTTGGGAATACCGGGCATATTGGGGCGACTAAAAGAACTCATGTACCAACGTTACCGATTTCGTTGCCAAGTGCAATGTGCGACGGCCGTTTTTGAATCCCTTAGCACTCCAACCGCCTCCGCCAGCGTTTTTACCGAATAGATAGTCATTCCGGAGGGTATGTGCGTGATATCGGCGCAGTTTTCTGTTGGAGCCAAGAAGAGTGTTGCACCCGCCTTCTTGGCAGCGATGATCTTGTCATCAATTCCCCCGATAGCCCCAACATGCCCGTCGATGGTAATCGTGCCAGTGCCTGCAACGACCCTGCCCTTAAGCAAATCCTCAGGGGTCAACTTCTCAACGATTCCGATGGCAAAAATCAATCCGCCACTTGGGCCACCTGTATCTTTCAACGAGATTGTGACCGGAAAGGGGAAAAGGTACTTCGTAAACTTTGAACCGTCTTTATTGGAAACCGATTGTTTGGTAACTGGATAATCCAAATAGGTAAGGGCTGCTGCGGTCGCGCTCTGCTGCGAGTCCACCATTTGCGCGAGATTGGCCTTATCTATTTCCTTGGAACTCTGGTCTGTCGGATACAGAACCTCTCGCGGGAGAACTATCGAACTTGCGCTAAGCCACGAACGAAGGACATCCACTCCAAAAAGGACTGACCCAGGGCTCGTAGCATAAACGGTAGTGAGTAAAAGTTTTCCAGTAGTCGGGTAGGTCCTATGATCTGAAATCTTGATTACCGAACCCAGGACATTCTGGCCATCCCCTGGTTCCAAAACCGCGTAGGGCAAGGGCGCGAGCAGGCTCGCGGCAAGAAAGAATCCGACGATAAATACTGCTGGTTTGGGAAGGTTCGAAAGGCGCATTATCTCATCGCTTTTAATCGAGTGAGCTGGGCAAACTATTCGGTGGGCCCAGCATCATTTTTTGAATCCGGCTCTTCCTCTTCATGCGATTTGAACGAGTCCTGAAAACGCTGGAACTGAGAAACCGAGCGGGTTGTCTCATTCTGGAATTTCTCTTGAAATTTAGTAATCCAGAGCACGTATCCGAGCGCGCCGAGCACGGCCGCGAGGGGTACAAGCCACCAAATGAGAGCCGAAAAAGCACTAGACATGGAATAAGCCTACCGCGCTCGGGAACAAAGCGTCGCCTCGCGTTGTTAGATGACATGAGCGTAGAGTTTCTATTCCAACAAGGAGAATCATGTCGCCCTTCGGTTTCACACCCTCAGACAACTCTGACGAACCGGATGAAAATCCGGCCAACCCTGAGGGCACTCCCGACTTTGCTGCGCTATTTGCATACCTACAATCGCAATTGCAGGATCAATTCGGAGAAAAACTTCCCGCGGATTTCACGAAAGATATACAAGAGCAATTCGCGAAAATGGGAATCAACCCGATTGGGTTTATGCAGGCACTCGGCAAATCCGACGAGACTTTCCCCATCTCGATAAGTCGCGACATCGCCAAGAAATACGTGAGTGGGCAAGGTTCGGCTCTCGTTGGAACAAATGATGCCGCGTTGATTCAAGAAGCGATGGGAATAGCAGACCTCTGGCTGAACGACGCAACGGTTTTCCCTGCGAGCTCAAATGAAAAGAAAGTCATCAGCCGCGCCGACTGGGTTGATTCGACCATCAAAGGCTGGCAATCAACGGTTGAGCCCCTTGCTGGCGGACTTGCGCAAGCTATGACCAGCATTGTCGAGCAGGCGGAATTGCCCGAAGACTCACTGCCGATCACTCACGTTGCGGGGATGCTGCGCACCTTCATCGCAAGCATGATCGCCACTCAATTGGGCCAAGTAATCGGTGGCTTGGCAGTCAGTGTTACTGGCACCCATGATGTTGGCTTGCCTCTTCTCGATCCGGCTCGACCGGCTTTGATCCCGGAAAATGTCGCGAAGTGGGGCGCAGATATCGGTGTTGCGGACTCAGAAGTCCGTATCTTCCATGCACTGCGCGAAGGAGCGGTGGCGCGTTTGTTCGACAACAATCCTTGGCTTGTCGATTATCTGCGAACTTCTATTGCAGATTACGGTAAGGGAATTCGCATCGACGTCGAAGCGATGCAGAGACAAGCCGAAGACGCAATTGAGTCGGGACAAATTGATCCTCACAATCCTGAAACTTTTTCCATCGCACTTAATGAAGGTCTGTTCACGCCAGAGGAAAGTCCAGAGCAGATCGCAGCACTCACGAAATTGGAAACCGCGCTCGCACTCATCGACGGATGGGCAGATGATGTGACAACACTGGCAGCTGCAGATCGATTGCCTTCACTGAGTGCGTTGAGAGAAACTCTTCGTCGCAGACGTGCAACTTCATCGCCTGCGCAACAACTCTTCTCTTCGCTTTTTGGTTTGGAAGTATCACCGCGAATGGCGCGAGAGGCCAATTCTTTCTGGTTGCAGATTCGCGAATTGCGTGATGTGCAAGCCCGCGACCGCATCTGGAGCGGGATACTCCCAACGCATGAAGAACTCTTGGCCCCGGAGGAGTACCTACGCAGCATCGACGTGCCAGATGATCTCTCTGGCCTGACTGACTAAGCGAGCAAAAAAAGGCGAAGTCCCCGGGCGCTCGATTCTCTGTCTGCCTTCCCCTTGCAGACACAGAACGGTTATCCGAGGACTTCGTAAGCGCAACGTACGTGACATTTCACCGAGAATCAACTGAGAGAAGCATTTTTTCTAAGGATTATTTCCAAGGGCGCCAGAGCCTATTCGGACAATTCGACCCTCACGCTGAGATAACTTAGGAATATGCCCTCACACTTCCAATCGCGAGTCGACAGCATTCTTGTAGAAACTCCCGAGCTGCCGGGAATCACTGAGGGTGAGATCGTGGTCATCCGCTCGACTCGAAGGAAGCGAAATATCGCCGCATACCGCCAAGGCGGTCAGATCATCGTCTCGATTCCGGCCCGACTGAGTAAAGCTGACGAGCGAGCCATCGTCGCCGAGATGGTGGCCAAGATTCGCGCTTCAGAGGCCTCCAGAGTCATCGACGAGTCCGTTCTGGCAACGCGTTGCATTGCGTTGCTGGCTCAATGGGCCCCCGAGATCAGCGAGCGACCCACCACCGTGACCTGGAAGCGAGTCATGAACGAGCGATGGGGCTCCTGCACGAGCGTGGATGGCACCATTCGCATCTCAGAGCGGCTCCAGAGGGTTCCTGAGTACGTGTTGGACTACGTCCTCTTCCATGAGGGGATCCACCTGCGCTTTGGCGACCACGGCGCTCAATTCCAAGAGATTCTCGTCCGCTTTCCCCAGGAAAATCGAGCCCAGGCGTATCTGGATGGCTATGAGGCCGCTGAAACCGCCTTCCGCCCGCCGATGCGGGGCAATGAGGCCCGTCCTTGAGCCCTGGCGACACGCTCAAAAAGATCTCATTGACGCCCACGAATCCTCGCTTAACACGCTTAGGCAGGGGTATCGTGACGCTTGCACGCTCGCGGGCCTTGTCGGAAACTCTCTCACAAACCGCTTGCGTCGATTGGAGGAGAAATGACAGAGACATACACAGGTGACGCTTACTGCGTTAAATGCAAGGAGAAGCGTGACTTTACGGGAACCGTTAAGGTCTCAGACTCTGGTCGTCGCATGGCTCAGGGCATCTGCTCGGTCTGTGGCACCAAGCTAAACCGCATTCTTGGGAAAGCACAGTAATCCGAGCCATTGAGTTCTAGAGAACTGGCATCCCCGCTGTCGCGGGGGTGCCAGTTTTTTTCATTGGCCACGGAGTGGGCACTAGTCACTCTCGCCTAAGGAGACCGTCACTCTCGGTTATTTATCGCGACCCTCCTCCACATATTCGGCTCACATACTCTGCGCAACTGGTATCGAGGGCAATCGTTGCAACCATGAAATTGCCTGACACCGGTTTGGAAAAGATAAAACCACATCTCAAGGTCGGAACCTTCTTGCTGCCCCGAATACATTCCACGTACGTGGGCTGCAGCGAATGGGGACTGGAAGTCTCATCCCCGGCCCGATCGGCTCTAGCCGCAATGAACGGAGCGCGAACCTGCGCAGAACTCAGTGATTGGCTTGGGGTCTCGCTCATTGACATTGAGAACCTTGTCAGAGAACTAGACGGAGCCGGCTTGATCGATACGGAAACCTCGAAGCTCTCGGTTCACGCGCGCTTTCACTCCCCCAATGCACACCGCGCCTCCCACGATAGCGATGACAGCAACGACGGCGCGGTGCAACAGTTGCAGGCAAAGCTCGCGCCAGAACTATCTCTGGTCACCTGGCTTGCGAACGTACGAGATGGCGGAGTAGCCACGCTCAGCGGGCGCCGATACTGGCAAGTGATGATCTTTGGTGATTCGCGCATTGCCACACTTCTCTTTGGAATTCTTCTTTCAAGCGGGATCTCGCAGACGTCCGTACAGAGCTCGAACGAGCACAGAAAGATCAGCGAAGCCGACCTCTGTGCAGGATTCCTGCATCCTGGCGATATCGGTCATTCATATGCGACCCGCACTCAAGAACTTTCGCGAGAGCTTTCGTTATTCCCATCCGCGAAGAAAATCGATGATGAAGAGTCGCGAAAATTGATGGTAGCGGTCGGAAACACCCCTGCCCATTTGGTGCAGGAATGGATCAGCAAGGGAATTCCTCACCTCTTTATTGACGCCCCCGACGGCGCTTCAATTTCCATTGGCCCGATAGTGATCCCTGGGCAGACCCCATGTGCTCGCTGTATTTCACTCACACTCGATGACCAGAATCCAACATGGCGGGAAATCTCATTGCAGAGACTGATTAATCCTGCCAAAGAAGTTCCGGTCTCGGTGGCCCACTGTATAGCCGGAGTAGTAGCTCTGGAATTACTCCACTTCATCGACGAAGGCCATTCCCTGCTCATCGGGGGATCTGCGCGGCTGGATTACCGCCAGCCCACTGTCTTGGAATCGCAGACATTCACTCGACATCCTGCCTGCGGCTGCAACTGGTAACCTCGTGACCTTTCGCATGGGGTTACCAGTTATGCAGCGTCAGATTGCTCTTCATCGGCGACAACCGGCGTTAGCCGAGGCCGTCCCACCGTTCGTCGTCGTTCAATAACGACTCCGCCTTCGAAAAGCTCGCCACCCCACACTCCGCATGGCTCCTCGCGCGAAAGAGCTGCATCCAAGCATTGTGCTCGCACAGGGCACCCACCACAGAGTGACTTCGCGGCCGCAATTTCCTCTGTGAGTTCGGAGAAGAAGAGATCAGGATCAGAGTTGTGGCAGGGCAAGGTGAAGGCGAGATCTGAGCCGTACGAGCCTGTAACGGCATCTAGCCCAATTTTGTTTCCATTCTGCGCCCAGCCTGGAACTAGTAATTCGCTAAAGAGAACGGTCATGGTCCTCACCTCATCTCTACTGGTTTCCCAGTCGTCATCTCTCGTCTTGTCGTTGTGGTTGGTGCTTTTTATTAAGTTGTTCTAGAAGGGAAAAGAAAAAGGGCCCGAATCCTTTATGGATTCGTGGCCCTTGAGGTCCTTCTCGGTGCTATCCGATCTGACTCCAAGTGCCCTGATCCGCCAATGCGCGATACCACGCTGTGCGCTTTGAGGCTGTAGCCGTATTTGCGTGCGCATGAGCGGAGATCAACGTAAAAGCAGCAGAAGACGCTACTAATTGCGGTTGCATAGACAACTTCATGTCGCGCTCCTCATCTGTTTGAATTGCTGCTTGAACTACATTGCCGTGTGGGAAGACTAAGGCACAGAGACATCTTCGCGCAAATGAATTATTTAACTGCCGAGTAGGCCTGCCTCACGCAGGAATCTGCTCGGAATTCCACGGTAGCTCAGCGATAGATGGCTCTTTGCGCGGGTAATCCCCACATAGAAAAGGCGCCGCTCCTCCTCGACCGCGTTTTCATGGGTGGGGAGAATTCCCTCGTTTACGCCAACGAGAAAGACCTGGTCCCATTCCAAGCCTTTCGCCGCGTGCAATGTTGCCAAAGTAGTCACCGGCATCACGGGCGGATTATTCTGTTCTGCACGCTCTTCCAATTCACGCAGGTAGTTGCGCAATGTCTTCGGAGTAAATGCTCCGTCCGCATCTAGTTCGCGGGCCAAGTGAAGTAGGGCGGTGATGCCATCGGTACTGGCTCCGGTGATAAAGGGCTGGGCGATTGTGCGCAATTCCTCTAGCCACGAGACATCATGTGTAGGTATGACCGACGCCTGACGAACATTTTTCAGGAAATCCCGGACATCGCTTCGATCAAAGAACCGCTCGTTATTTCGTACCTGATATGGAACCTGCGCAGAAATGCAGGCTCGCTCGAGGGCATTGAGTTGGGAATTGGTGCGGGCCAACACGGCGATGTCCTGTGCTGCCACACCGGAGGAAGTCAGTTTGATGATGTCTTGGACGACACCAGCGACTTCCTTGGATTCATCCCTGTACTCGGTCACAAGCGGATGCGAGCCGTGTTCGTTGACCGAGGTAATTTCGTGCCCCATCAGGGCACTGCGCAAAACGGTATTTGCCATATAGATAATCTCTGGAGTTGATCGATATCCCGATGTCAGTCGGATAACTGGCGCCTGGGCAAACCTGCGAGTAAATGTATTGAGAAAGACAGGAGTAGCTCCTGCGAAGGAGTAGATAGTCTGTGCGGGATCACCGACAACGCAGATCTCTTCACGATTGCCCAACCACGCATTGATCAAACGCTGCTGCAGGGGAGAAACATCTTGATATTCGTCGATTGTGAAATGGCGGTATTGGTCCTGTACTCGCTCGCGAACCTCGCGTTCCTCCTCAATCATCGCCGTCGTCAGAAGCAAAACATCTTCGAAATCCATGGTCCGTTCCTGCCGCTTTAGACTTTCGTAGGCGTCATAAACCTGTGCCACTTGACCGGAGTTGATCCGATTTCGCTCTACACGATCTTTGGATTCCTCCATGTAATTCTCTGGGGCGATTTGAGAAACCTTCGCCCACTCAATTTCCGTTGAGATCTCTCGCAGGAGATCTCGCGATGAGATCCCCAACTTGTTGGCCAGTCCCGCCCGCGAAATCGCCTCTTTCACGTATGCGGACTTGGTGGTGAGGAGATCAGGTGTCCTACCACCAAAAACGGTTGGCCAGAAAAAAATCAGTTGTTTGAGGGCCGCTGAGTGGATTGTCCGCGCGGCAACGCTTGGAACACCGAGCAATCGTAGGCGAGCGCGCATCTCCCCCGCTGCCCGAGCGGTAAAAGTGAGGGCGAGAACCTTCTGCGGGTTCATCACGCCAATTGCCGCCGCGTAGGCGATGCGGTGCGTAATCGCACGCGTCTTGCCCGTGCCTGCTCCTGCGATAACGCAGACGGGTCCGCGAGTAGCAAGAGCGACTTGGCGTTGCTCATCATCTAGCGCTGCCAAGATCTCCTCAGCCCTTACTTCATTTACTTCAGGAAGGGAGTTCATCGCGTCCATCCGTGCACTCCAAGATCTTCTAGCGCGCCTTCGCCATACCAATACTCAATCATCCGTCTGGAAACACTGATGCGAGGAGGAAGGGAGATCTCTCCGGAACGCACCGCCTGTTTCATGCTCTCGCGAGTAAACCATCTAATTTCAACAATCTCTTCCCCATCGGGGCGAGCCGTCGACACATCAGAAGTTGTGGCCTCATAGGCGATCATGATCGATGCCGGAAAGGGCCACGGCTGAGAACCTAGATAGTGAACGGAGCGAACAACCAAACCTGATTCTTCCTCCACTTCGCGAACGACGCACTGTTCAAAGGACTCTCCTGGCTCAACGAAGCCCGCAAAATTAGAGAAGCGATCGGGCGCCCACGAATGTTGCCTGCCAAGAAGAAGACGATCATCTCCATCCTTGACTAGAACAATGACTGCTGGATCGGTGCGAGGATGATGCTGACTTTCGTCGACTTCACACACACGCACTGCACCGCCGAATTCAGATCTTGTCGCAGCCCCGCAACGCGAACAGCGCGGATGCGAACTGTGCCAGTGCGAAAGTGCGATGGCATGAACGGCGAGACCTGCTTGCTCATCGCTTAACTCTGCACCGATCTGGCGAAGCGTTCTCAACTCGGTTTCAGATATTATTTTCTCGTCAGTGTGCCAGGCGAAATAACTCTGCCCGCTTTCGCTATTCAATCCAAGAAAGTAACGCTCACCATTCCCGGAGATTTCATCGGCCGCATGGAAGATCAACTCAGAATCGGTGGCGTGGACGCGATCGTCTACAAGAAAAACAATCCTGGCGGTGCGCCAGAGTTCGTCCATTCTCTCTGGAGCCGTGCGGAGATGACCTGCCCGATCAATGACACTTCGCGCCAGAACAAGGTTCTGCAACCGCCCTTTATTCTCTCTCCCGCTCATGATGGGCGACACTACTAGCATGGGCCCATGCGCCTTACCTCATGGAATTTCCTTCATGGCCTGCCCACCGCTCTCACGGATAGGCCCGCACTCAGCCTTTCTAGGGCTGTTGACGCTCTGGAAACCGACATATTGGGCCTGCAAGAGGTGGACTACTTTCTGCGTAGATCAGGGGACGAGAATCAAGTGGCTCAGATTGCCCACTTCATGGCCACGTCACATTGGGCATTTGCGCCATCGGTTATCGGTTCCCCCGATGAGGACTGGCGAGCTCCCAACGCATCCGATGTCCGCATTGTGACGGAGAAGAACGCAGGCGCCCCCGGATACGGAATTGGACTGGTATCGAAAATACCCGTCACGTCGTGGCACCGATTGGAACTTAACGTCGCGCCCATCGGCATCTTCATGAAGTTACCAAGGAACGGATCGATCAAGCGAGTATATGTTCGCGACCATCCTCGCACAGCGATTGCTGCGGTATTGGAAAATGGCTGGCTTGTCATCAACACCCATCTTTCCTTTGTTCCGTTCTTCAAATATCTGCAATTGCTGCAAGTCAAGCGATGGGCCAGACATCTTCCGGTCGTTGATAAGAACAAGATCATCATCATGGGTGATCTCAATCTGCGTTTCAGCGCCCTTGTCCGTGGGATCAACTGGAATTCACTTGCTACCAAACGCACGTTCCCAGCCTGGTCACCCAGAGTGCAGATTGATTATGTGCTTTCACAGAAGGTGGCCTCCGAAGACGTCATCCATGTCGCCTTGGAAGCATCGGGCATTAGCGATCACCTTCCTATCAGTGTGGATGTAGATCAGTAAGCCCCAAGCAGAGCGATCAGACCGTCCGAGGAACGTTGGGCAACCGCCAAGAATCCGGTGGAAGGGAAATCTAGGCACGAATCCAGGTAAAAACTCGGCTGGTATCCTTACCTCTATGAGTACGCGCATGGCATTCCTCAAGGAAAATAGCGAAGCTATTAAGGCAATCGTTGCGCGCCATAAAGGGTTGAAGATTGCCGTATTTGGCAGTGTTGCAAGAGGGGAAGATGGCCCAGATAGTGATGTTGATTTTCTTGTCACTTTCGATAAAGAGGTATCCGTGCTCGATTGGTTGCTGCTCAATGAAGAACTTGAACAATTTTTGAAACTGCCTGTAGATGTTGTCTCAATAAAAGGTTTAAAACCTCGAGATACGCGAATCCTTCAAGAAGCGATTTCGCTTTGAGTAGATCCGACGAGGAGAGAATTCAGGACATTCTCGAAATCTCGATTTCACTACAAATGCTGGTCAATAAAGGTGAAAGCTAAATATCCAGATGTCGACTGGAAGTCAATCCTAGGTATGCGTACATACCTAGCTCATGCCCACCACATTCTTACTCGCCATGCTTTTGCGAAGCCTGCGCGTTTTGTAGTGACGCATAATTCCACGACAAGGAACAATTTTCGATTTCAGGAGATGTAGATCAGTAAGCCTCAAGCAGAGCGATCAGACCGTCCTCGTCCAATAAGTCGGCACGTCTATCTGTAATTCCTGTTGGAACGTAGTGGAAAGCCGCACTCACGTGGGAGAGGTCGAGTCCGTTGAGTTTTGCCCAAGCCAATCGATAGACCGCCAACTGGATTGCGGCGGACTCGCCTAACTTCTTTGCCCCCGTCTTCCAATCCACGACTTCGAAAACGTCACCGATCTTGTAGACCGCATCGATACGGCCACGAAGTAGCACACCCGCGACAACCGTCTCGAAGGGAACCTCGACGGCAAAGGGTTGGCGCTCTGCCCACTCACTCATCAACCAACTGGCCTTGAGTTTTTCCAAGGTCTGATCTTCTTCAAGCGGATCGACCGGTTCGAGATCATCTTCATCAAAAAGCGTTCCTTGGCCAAAGTGCTTCTCGACCCATAAGTGGAAAACG
>JANMBV010000054.1:0-1663 GCA_031360585.1 Actinomycetes bacterium
GCCTCCTGTGCTGGCAGATTCCGGCCGCCGAACGCGGCCGAGATTCGCAGCATACGGGAGGGCTCCTGCCATCATTCTGTCAGGAGCCGTCAGGAGATCAAGATCAATGCTGACATCGTTCTGTCAGGAGCCACGGCAAGAGTGAAGCCGGGCGGTCTCCCTCTCCGCCGGGCGGAGAAGGGTCGGGGTGAGGTCTGCGGACCGGCACGGCCCGCCGCCGCATGCCAGGCAAAGCGAAGTCTCTCGCCGCAAACGAGCTAGATCCTTCGCTTTGCTCAGAGGCTGTGAAGAAATGCGGTCGGGCGGTATGGTGATCGCGGTGAGATCGGAGCGTGATCGCATGAGTCAGTTCCCGCTGTTTGGCCTGCCCCAGCCCGAGAGTTCGCCGCCGCCATCGCCGACGAGCCGCGAGCATGCACGCCTCTTGCGACCCGACCGGCAACAACTGCGGTGGACGCCGCACGACCTCGACGCAGCCCTCCCGCAGGATCATCCGGCGCGGGCGATCTGGGACATCTTGGAGCGCCTCGAACTCGCGCCGTTCTACGGCTCCATCGGCGCGGTGTTGGATGGCCCGGGCCGGCCGACGACGGACCCGCAGGTGCTGCTCGCGCTCTGGCTCTTGGCCACGACCGAAGGCATCGGCAGCGCCCGCCATCTGGCGCGGCTCTGTGACGAGCACGACGCCTATCGCTGGCTCTGCGGCGGCGTGCCGATCAACTACCACATGCTCGCCGACTTCCGCGTCGCGCAGCAGGTGGCGCTGGACGACCTGATGACGCAGATCGTGGCAATGCTGATGGCGGCCGGCGCGGTGACGCTCGCGCGCGTCGCGCAGGACGGCATGCGCGTGCGGGCAAGCGCCGGTGCCGCGTCGTTCCGGCGGAAGGACACCCTGAAGACGTGTCTTGAGGAGGCGCGGGCCCACGTCGAGCGGCTCGCCCGCGACCGAGCCAATCCCGATATCGGCGTGGGTGCTCGCGAGCAGGCGGCGCGGGAGCGCGCGGCACGGGAGCGGGTCGGGCGCGTGGAGCAGGCGCTCTCCTTCCTGCCGGAGCTGGAGGCCGCGAAGGAGCTGCAGCAGCACCGTTACCCGAAGGCGAAACGCGCGCAGGTGACCGCGCCGCGCACGTCCACGACGGATCCCGAGGCGCGTGTGATGAAGATGCCCGACGGTGGCTTCCGGCCGGCGTACAACGTCCAGTTTGCCACAGACGGCGCCCATGGCGTCATCGTCGGCGTCGCGGTGACGAGCGCCGGTACCGATGCCGGCCAGTCGGCGCCCATGATCGACCAGGTCGAGCGCCGCACACAGTGGCGGCCCAACAACTATCTCATGGATGGCGGCTTTGCGACACGCGACGACATCACCGGTCTGGAGGAGCGCGGCATCACCGTGTATGCGCCGGTGCGTTTGCCGCGGAACAAACCGGAGAAGGAACGCTACGGCGCGCGTTACGGCGACAGGCCGGAGGTCGCTGCGTGGCGCGAGCGGATGGGGACGGCGGAGGCGAAGATCGAGTACCGGCAACGGGGCGCGATCGCGGAATGGACGAACGCGCAGGTGCGACAGCACGGTGTATCGCAGTTCAGCGTGCGAGGCCTCGCGAACGTCACCACGGTCATGCTCCTTGTCGCGGTCGCGCACAACCTGATGCGCTGG
>JANMBV010000065.1:0-8898 GCA_031360585.1 Actinomycetes bacterium
AGAATATTCTCGAGAAAGATTTGTGGGTTGTCGCGGTATTGGAGTCACTATTCACTTCTTCATTTGCAGAAAGAATCACCTTCTCTGGAGGCACATCCCTAAGCAAGTGTCATGATCTCATCGCCCGATTTTCGGAGGATATTGATCTGGTCTGTGACGTCACCGATCTCGTTCCAGGCGGAATACACGGAAAATCTAGGAATCCAATTTTCGACAGATACAAAAACACTGCCAGAGGTGCAGATAGAGATTGAAAGTACCGCGCGGGCCGTTGCGGCCATCATTAAGTTTCCTTCCGCTATCAGCCCGATAGACAGTCCCTTCTCGTCGGTGAAGGTTGAGTTGTTCGGTATGGGAACTAGCCAGCCAAGTAAGAGAATGGGAGTTCGGACTTACTTGGCGGAGTATGAAACACTATTGGCATTTCCAGATATTGACGTGTCAGCCCTAGATCCAAAAGTGATTTTTTGGCAAAAGTTGACCATTATCCAAAGATCGACTCTGAAATCTTTGATTGATTGGAAGCTGGCGCGACACTGGTCGGATGTAAGAGATCTCAGTAATTCTTTGAGTCTAGAGCTGCTATTGGATGAACCTTTGATTGAAGAAATTATTGATTGGTCCGCCATGCTTCAAAACCAGGCAGGGGTTAATTACCATCACATCAATAGTGGTGGCCTACTGCTGATCCCGAAAGATCCCGATCTCAGACAATCCTTGGTTTCGGGCCTCACGCAAACAATTTCAAATGGTTACTATCCAAATGATTTAGACATTGAGCAATTAATAAAAGATTGCGAATTGATTGAAAAACTAATTAACGGACACTTCGCAAAATCGCAGTGACCTTGCCCAAGATCTCGCAGGTATCGCCATCAATGGGCGCGAAAGAATCATTGGCCGGCAGCAACCAGATGTGGCCGTCCTTCATGGAGAAAGTCTTCACTGTTGCCTCGCCATCGATCATTGCGGCAACGATCTCGCCCTTCTCGCAACCTTTCTGGCTGCGAATAACGACAAAGTCTCCGTCGCAAATAGCGGCATCGACCATGGAATCGCCCTTGACCTTGAGCATGAAGAGCTCGCCCTGGCCGACGATGGATTCGGGAAGGGGGAAGGTCTCCTCGATCACCTGTTCGGCCAAAATGGGGCCACCGGCTGCGATCTGGCCCAGGAGGGGAACCATGCGGGTGTTATCGACTGGGGCAACTTCGGAAGGGTCCCCGGGCAGGAGAACTTCCAGGGCGCGGCCCCGAGTTGGGTCGCGGCGGATGAAGCCCTTCTTCTCCAGGGCTTGGAGCTGGTACTGAACTGAGGCTGGGGAGGCAAGGCCTGCAGCAGCGCCGATTTCACGCATGCTAGGTGGGTAGCCGTTGGTCGCCAGGGCTGCCTTGATGGCCTGGAGGATCTTGAGTTGGCGCGCGGTCAACCCATGCTCATCGGCTGGGCCATCTGGTAACTCAGTGATGACATCTGCAGGTTTGGAGGTTTTAGCCATGGTGTGAGGGTAGAGGATGTTCACCCACTATTCAAACATCTGTTCGAATTTTTCTTGCGTTTTGTCGGGGGAGTGGGGTATACATGTCCTATCGAACAGACGTTCGAAAAAGGAGTGAAGACCATGAGCGCAATCGCACTGCAGTATCCGTCCCTTCCTCGACTGAGCCGTCGTAGTCGGTTGGCGCGGTTCCTCGTGGTTCTTTCTCTCACTGTGGTTCTGGGTGCCAGCTTTGCCATGAAGGCTGGGGCGGGAGCTTCGGTTACCCACGCGCCCAAGTCCTACGTCACCATGATTGTGGCCCCGGGGGAGAGCCTCTGGTCGATCGCTTCGACCACCGTCGGTACGGGCGACGTTCGTGCAATGGTCGATGAAATCATCTCGATCAATTCCTTGTCGTCCCCGGATGTTGCTGCCGGCCAATCGTTGCGAGTCCCGGCGTAAAATTTCTTCGAGGATTTCATAATTCTGCTAGCCTTGACTTATGAAGTCTAAGGTAAAGGTTAAGAAAAATGCGGTAGCCCCGACTAAAACGCGTAAGGGCCGCACTACGACAACGCGCCTTAGTGCAAAGAATCAAATTACCTTGCCCGTGGACATTATTAGAAAAGCAGGATTTAAAGTGGGTGACACTATAAATTGCCGAGTGAATGAGGACGGAAAGATAGAACTTTTTGCTCCAGAAAATCGAATTATGAGTTTATTTGGCGCCGGCAACGGGATTTACGATAACTATGATTTCGCCGCGGAAAGAGCGGATGCATGGGACGAGTAGTTCTCGATTCGTCAGTATTAATCGCTATGTTTTATGACGGTGACACCCATTCCAAATCTGTGGCGAAAAAATTGGAAGCGGAAGAACATTCATATCTAATATCCACCATAAGTTTGGCGGAAACACTAATACAGGCATTCCGAGTCAGTATTGAAGAGGGGGAGCGCATCAAGGGGCGAATCTTGTATGCGATTCCGGAGGTAATTGTTGTGGACGGAAACGTGGCTTCCGAAGCGGCAAGAATTCGAGCCAAGACCGGAATGAAGATTGCTGATGCTCTCATCAGCGCTACTGCCACGTTGGCTGGTGCACAGCTCTGGACCCTTGATCAGAAGTTGGCGAAGGCCCACAAAGGGGCCATTTTGATCGCCTGAGGGGTGGATGCGTCCGGTGAAGCGTGAGGGCTAGATCCGACACGCCGATGAGAGAAGTCTCGTGGTCAATGCAGGCAAACCCTCAATAAATCCTTTATGGTTGCTACTAGATGTAGGGGTCCAAGCGCGATATAGTTCCATAAGTAGTGGTTTTCAGACCATACTCAGGGATTATTCAGTAAGTCGCTTTACACCCCGGAAGAGCAAGAGGAAGGAAGACACGCCGCATGATCTGCCCATTTTGCCGACATGATGATTCGCGAGTCGTTGATTCTCGTCCTGCAGAGGATGGAACACAGATCCGTCGCCGCCGAGAATGTCCTGAATGTGGGGCCCGATTCTCGACCCAAGAGACCGCCCTTCTCAACATCGTCAAACGCAGTGGGGCTACCGAACCTTTCAGCCGTGAGAAAGTCGTGGCTGGTGTCAGGAAGGCCTGCCAAGGTAGGCCCGTGAGCAATGACGACCTTGCCCTGCTGGCTCAGCGCGTCGAGGAGACCTTGCGTCTGACCGGGCAGGCAGAGATCGAAGCTCAAGAAGTTGGGATGGCCATCTTGGCTCCACTTCGCCAACTCGATGAAGTTGCCTACCTGCGATACGCCTCGGTTTACCGTAACTTTAATTCTCTTGAAGATTTCGAAGGCGAGATCGCGTTACTGCGAGCAGTACCTTCTGGCGAAAACGCTAAGAATCAAAATAGAGCAGTCCCCGCAGTCAACACTCTGTCCAAAAATTAAAACGTACTACTAAAGAAATCTGGAGAACTACACATGTCAGACACGGTCATCAACCGACCAGGTAAGTCCACCGCTAAGTCAAGCAAGGGGTTGGTACTCGAACGCATCTACACCACACCAGGTGTTCACCCCTATGACGAAGTGACCTGGGAACGTCGAGATATCGTCCAGACGAACTGGAGAACTGGCGAGACAGTTTTCGAACAGCGCGGGGTTGAGTACCCAGATTTCTGGTCGGTCAACGCGTCCACCATTGTCACCACAAAATATTTTCGTGGCGCAGTAGGGGCTGAGAACCGCGAGTGGTCGCTGAAGAATGTCATTGATCGCGTTGTGCTGACATACACCAAGGCCGGAAAGGAGAACGGCTACTTTGCTACAGAGGCAGATGCCGAAGTATTCGAGCACGAACTCACCCACATGCTTTTGCACCAGGTCTTCTCATTCAACTCACCAGTGTGGTTCAACGTTGGGACGCAATCTCCACAGCAAGTAAGCGCCTGCTTCATTTTGTCAGTTGATGACACTATGGATTCGATCCTTAACTGGTATCGCGAAGAAGGCATGATTTTCAAGGGCGGATCTGGCGCTGGCTTGAACTTGTCGCGCATCCGCTCTTCCAAGGAATTGTTGAAATCCGGTGGAACTGCATCTGGCCCAGTCTCCTTTATGCGTGGTGCCGACGCTTCTGCTGGCACCATCAAGAGCGGTGGGGCGACAAGGCGCGCGGCCAAGATGGTCGTCCTAGATATCGATCATCCAGATGTCGTAGAATTCATCGAGACGAAAGTTCGCGAAGAGGACAAAATCCGCGCCCTGCGCGATGCGGGCTTTGACATGGATTTGGGTGGCAAAGACATCATCTCCGTCCAGTACCAGAACGCTAACAACTCCGTTCGCGTCAGCGACAAGTTCATGCGCTCCTATGAGAACGGCACAGAGTTTGGACTGACGGCTCGATCAACCGGTGAGGTTATCGACACAGTCGATGCACGCGAGTTGTTCCGCAAGCTGGCAGAGGCTGCATGGGCATGTGCCGATCCTGGAATTCAGTATGACGACACCATCAATGATTGGCACACCAACCCAGAGACCGGACGGATCAACGCATCCAACCCATGCTCTGAGTACATGTCCCTTGATAATTCTTCATGCAACCTTGCATCCCTTAACTTAATGAAGTTCCTGAAATCTGATGGATCATTTGATGCGAAGACTTTCTCTCGCGCAGCAGAGATGATCATCACCGCGATGGACATCTCAATCTGCTTCGCTGATTTCCCAACAGAGGCCATCGGTGTGACAACCCGTGCATACCGCCAACTCGGAATTGGCTATGCAAACCTGGGCGCACTTCTTATGGCATCAGGTCTTCCATACGATTCAGACGGTGGACGAGCCCTCGCTGGAGCGATCACATCATTGATGTCAGGCATCACCTACAAGCGCTCTGCTGAACTTGCCGGAATCGTTGGACCATATGAGGGCTTTGCTCGAAATGCAGACGCGCACGCGCGCATAATGCACAAGCACGCATCAGCCTCCATCTCGGCAAAGTCCGTAACAACCCTGGATCGCGATGTGTGGACAGAGGCCAACAAGGCGTGGGATGCGAACACAAAGACGGGGGAGAAGAACGGATGGCGAAACGCCCAGATCTCCGTTCTCGCCCCAACGGGGACCATCGGCTTGATGATGGACTGCGATACCACTGGCATTGAGCCTGATTTCTCTCTTGTTAAGTTCAAGAAGCTTGTCGGCGGAGGCTCGATGCAGATCGTCAACCAGACGGTTCCGGCAGCCCTTCGCAAACTCGGCTACACCGAAGAGACCATTGAAGCCATTGTCGAATTTATCTCAACGCACGGTCACGTTATTGATGCTCCGGGACTAAAGCCTGAGCACTACGACGTCTTTGACTGCGCCCTCGGTGCCAGGTCCATTGCACCTATGGGTCATGTGCGCATGATGGCTGCCTGCCAGCCATTCCTTTCAGGTGCGATCTCCAAGACCGTCAACTTGCCAGAAGAGGCAACTGTTGCCGACGTCGAAGAGGTTTACTACGAAGGTTGGAAACTCGGCCTCAAGGCCCTTGCTGTCTACCGCGACAACTGCAAAGTGGGTCAGCCTCTCTCTGATGGAAAAGCCAAGAGCAAGGAAGTTGTCTCAGAGACCGCCCCTGCTGCGGCCGTTCGCAAGCGTCTTCCAAAGTCGCGTCCCGCGATGACGACATCGTTCTCTGTTGGCGGTGCCGAGGGCTACATGACCTCTGGTGCCTATGCCGACGGTGCACTCGGTGAAGTATTCCTAAAGCTTGGCAAGCAGGGTTCAACTCTTGCCGGCGTCATGGATGCCTTCTCGATCGCAGTTTCGATTGGTCTTCAATACGGAGTGCCTCTTGAGACCTTCGTTGAGAAGTTCACCAACTTGCGCTTTGAGCCAAGTGGCATGACCGATGATCCAGATGTCCGCATCGCACAGTCGATGATGGATTACATCTTCCGTCGCTTGGCCCTTGACTACTTGCCATTTGATACTCGCTCGGCAATTGGTTTGTACTCGGCGACAGAGCGCGCACGCGCACTGGAAACTGGCGAATACACGCAGAATCTTCCGGTTGAAATCGATGATCTCGATCGCACCGTGACGGCTGCGCCCGTTGTGGTTTCAAAACCAAAAGAAGTAAAAATCACGACCGCGCCATCACAAGGATACGGATCATCTACTGAATTGCTTGAAGCAATCACTGGAATTGCCTCGGATGCGCCTCTTTGCATGACATGCGGTGTGAAGATGCGCCAATCTGGTGCCTGCTATGTATGCGAAGGTTGCGGTAGTACATCCGGGTGTAGTTGATGTGTAGTGACGCTCTATTTTCGGCGGAAATGACCTTCTATTTTCAGTGAAGTGACACGGTATTTTCAGTGGAAATGACACTTTATTGCAGTGAAAGTGACATTCTATTTGCAGGATACGAGGCGCTCCTCAGGCACAAGTATACCTTTTAGGGTATAGTTGTGCCATCACGAACAGAATTCTTGCATATTTGCTTATTGGCTGAACTATACCTTTTAGGGTATAGTTCAGCCAATAAGGAGACCTAAATTGTTGAAAGTAAACTACCGTCAGAGGTTGTGGGAGACAGCAGCGGGACGCTTTGGCTACGTGACCACCCAGGACGCCATTGAGTTAGGAGTACCCCCAAAGGAACTCCCAAAGCTTATGGAACACGGTGGCCTTGAGCATGTTGCGTACGGGTTGTATAGATTTCATCAATTCCCCCAGACGGCAGTAGACCAGTATGCGGAGGCAGTTCTGCGAGTGGGTCCAGGCGCCTATCTAACTGGAGAGACCGTGCTTGCGCTCCACAATCTAACTCCTTTAGCACCTAGAAGACTTCAGATAGGTGTTGGCCGTAGGGTCCGCGCAAAGGTTCCTGTTTGGATCGACTTGCGCCAGGAGATTGTGCCGGAGACTGACCTAACAATTTATGAGGGCATCCCAGCGAAGAAAGTCGCTAAGGCTATTGTGGAGTGCATACCTACCATCATGCGTACCCGTCTAGCTGAGGCAACAGGGGTTGCAAGAGAACAGGGCTTGATCACAAAGAAAGAAGAGATTGAGGTACTGAACGAGTTGGCAGCGGCTAAATGAGTATGCAGTATTCGCCAAGGGAGGAACCGAGGCATTTGCAGTCTCTAGCAAGCCGCATTAGAAACGCCGCCCAAAAGCGCGAGACTACAGACGTAAGACTTACGTCTGTAGTGTGTAGCACGGTTATCGGGCAGATGGTTCCTGACGGTGTCGTCAAGGGCGGGACCGCGATGAAACTCCGAATAGGGGAGGCTGGTAGCCGATTTACACCTGATTTTGATGCATCAAGGCGTGCGGGGTTGTCTATCGATGATTACCAGGACATGTTAGACGCAAATCTACAAAAAGGTTGGGGTGGCTTCTCAGGAAGACTAGTGGTGCTTGAGCCAGCGGATCCAATTGGCGTACCAGATGATTACATTATGCGCCCCTTCGACATAAAGCTCTCTTACAAAGGGAAGCCGATAAAGACGATGCGATTTGAACTTGGCCGAGATGAAATTGGATCCACGGAAACCGCTCAAGCTTCTATTGCTGATGACATTATTGAGTTATTTCAAGAACTGGGCTTGCCCAAGCCAGCCGCCGTACCGGTATTAGCTACAGAGCATCAGATCGCTCAGAAGTTACACGCCTGCACCAATCCAAACGGGAGAGGCGCAAATGAGAGGGCTCATGATCTTGTTGACTTGCAACTCCTCGTTGAGTTCAATCCACCAGATCTGGCAAAACTTGATAACGTAGGCGCTAGATTATTTGCAGCGCGCCGTGTGGGTACGTGGCCACCAAAAGTTATTTATTGGGATGGTTGGGACAGTATTTATGACAGTGCAGCAGAGGGCCTTGGTGTCGAAGAGACGGTTTCGGGCGCCATTGACTGGGCAAATAATCTTTTAGAAGAAATGGTTGCTGAAAGTCAACAGAAAGCTACGGACTAGGACCTCAGGCTTTTAGTGGATTATCAAGTGGGTTATCGTCTACTGAAAATAGGATGTCACTTGGACTGCATCTTGGATGTCATTTCACAGCTGATGTTGATGGCCATTCCGGTCTTCGCTTGGGAGATCTCTCTAGCCAGCTTCTTGTTCTTCAAGCGTTTCAAGCCTGAAGCAGAGGCTAGGCTTACCGCGTCACCAACTGCAGTCGGGGCAATCTCGTTACCGTCGAATCTAATTCGCGGTTTTAAAGAAATTCCCGGCCATCGTTGATGAGCCGGGAATTTTTGTTTGTACTTATCAGGAAACTAGTAAGGAAGGTTGTTATAGGAGAAAGGAACCCTCTTTGCATTTGCCTATCTTTCGTTCAGCTAATCAGGCCCGGATCCTTACAGAGATCTTTCTGGCAGAGGAGCGAAGATCGATTCAGGAATTAAGCACAAAATTAGCAATTCCTTACGCCACTTTGCACAAGGAATTCGGTCGCCTATTGGATGCTGGTCTGATTTCTGAAGAGAGGATCGGCAACTACCGGTTAATTGCCGCGGAAAGGTATTCGCTTTTTTACAAACCGATGCACGAGTTGCTGCAGATCGCCTTCGGTCCAGTTCCCAAATTGCGAACGGCCATGCAAGAAATCTCAGGCATCAACAAGGTTCTCATTTTCGGCTCTTGGGCCCAAAGGGGCCTTGGACATCACGGACCCCCTCCACAGGACATCGATGTGCTGGTTGTCGGGGAGCCCGATGTTGGAAAGGTATATGCCACTTGTGATTTTTTAGCATGAAGCCAATTCGACTATCCCCTGGGCAACGATCCGATATCAATCTTCTCCTAACTCGATACCGGCTTAAGGTCGTTCCGGTTGATCTAAGCAAGGCAAAACTATTCGTGATTCAAGCCGAGGAAGCTGTGTCCGAACTCGGAAATATTCAGACACTTCGAATTCAGTTTGATCTCGAATTTGACTTCCTTCGAGAGACCC
>JANMBV010000093.1:0-1624 GCA_031360585.1 Actinomycetes bacterium
TGCTTCCGAGGCTCTGCCCGGCCTGTTCAGGCGGCCTGCGCGAGGTATTTGAGGGCGAAGAGGCGTTTGAGATTATAGCTCACGCAGACGAGGAGCCATTCGAGCGAGACTTTCGCGTGGCCGCGTAAACTGAACCGCCGGAAGCCGAGCACTTCCTTGATTATCCCGAAGACGGGTTCGACGGTTTGCTTGCGCAGCTTGTAGAGTTGCCGGCCGGTTTGGGTTTTCAGCCGGTGCGCCATTTTCTCTTTGGCGCTCGCGGTCGGGCTGGGATCTGGTGGCTCGGGCGGCGGCAGCAGATCGGCGACGGTTTTGTGGTGGGAGGATTTGCCGACCGCGGCATACACGGTCAGGCCGGTCGGCGTGCCATCGGGGGTTTGCTCGATGGCTTGCACGGCGGCTTCGCTATAAAATCCGCTGTCGACCAAAACGGCCGTCACTTTGCTTGCGACCACGGGACTGATTGCCGCCATCGTCGGCACGAGCTCCCGTTTGTCATTGGCGGCCACGCTGACTTGGGCTCCGACGATGAGCATCGATTGGTCGACGGCCGCTTGCGCGTTGTAGGCTTGCTCGAAGTGTTGGCCGCTGCCGGCTTTCATGATGCTGCTTTGCGGATCGGTGAAGTTGTATTGGGCCTTCGGTTCGGGCGTCTCGCTCGGCGCCTTCGGCTCGGGCCCACGTGGCTTTTTCCCGGCGTCGCGCTGAGTCTGCCGGATGGCCTGCTTCGCGGCGTAGTCGGCTTGTTTCGCCGCGGCGAGTTCTTTGGCGCGGGCTTCGATGACTTGGCGGGCTTGTTGCAGGGCGGCTTTCCGGTCTTCGCGCCGGGTCAACTCGGCGGGAATGTCCAGACCGTCTTTGGTTTCCTGCGCCTCGGCCTGCTGGGCTCGTTGGATCAACTCCTGCACTTCGAGCTCCAACTGCGCGATCATCTCTCCGGCCCGGGCGTAGCTCACGGCAGCGTGCTTGCTGGCATTGGCCTGGATCTTCGTGCCGTCGATGCTGATCGTGCCGACCTTGGTCAGGCGCAATTGCTGGGCGAGTTGCAACACCGTGGTGAATGCGGCCCGGAACGCGGCCTCGTTGGCCGTGCGAAACGTGCAGATGGAATCGTGGTCGGGATGGTGGTTGGCGCAGAGGTAGCGCACAGCCACATCGCTGTACGTCGCTGCCTCGATGGTGCGGGAACCAAAGCGGCCGGTCGCGTAGCTGTAGATCAATAACGCCAGCATCATCGCCGGGGGATATTGCTCACTGCCGCTGCCCCGGTGATTGACCCGGAACTGATCGGTCGGAATCTGCTCCACCGCCTCAAGAATAAAATGCACGATGTGCCCACCGGGCACCCAATCGCGCAAATCACAGGGCAGAAACATCGGCGTCTGCCGGTCCAGATTGATAAAACGTGCAGCCATACCGGATAGAGTATCGCGCACCGCTTTTGTTCAGAGTATTTTCAAAATATCTGCGAGGGAGAAGTCCGACAGGCTGCTAGTATTACTCCGTTAAGTTAAAGGTTGCCTTTTAACCGCCGCTCCGCATGCGTTGTCGGCATGGAATGGACTGGACCGCTTTTTCAACGCAGCGCCAGCCAACTGCTCGGTTTCATGACGCCGGTGGTGGC
>JANMBV010000003.1:0-79473 GCA_031360585.1 Actinomycetes bacterium
GGAACCATCACAGTCACCGGTTTGACTGGAAGTACGGCTTACACATTTACCGTCACCGCTACCAACAGTGCCGGCGTATCTTCTTCGTCGTCGGCTTCCAACACTGTGACAACCAACGCAACCACCGTTTCGACTCCACCAACAATCGGATCAGCCACCGCGACTGGGCAAACCACTGCCACAGTTGCCTTTACTGCACCGGGCTCCAACGGCGGGTCTGTCATCACTTCTTACACAGCCACGTCATCTCCCGCAGGTGGCACTGGAACTCTGAATCAATCGGCATCTGGAACGATCACGGTCACCCGGTTGAGCCCACATACCGCCTATACCTTTAGTGTCACTGCCTCCAATAGTGTAGGCGCCTCCATCGCTTCCTCTGCCTCCAATTCTATAACCACCTCTGCAGTGCCAGCTGTGGTCGTGCCAGCTGTGGTTGTGCCAGCTGTGGTCGTGCCAGCTGTGGCTACAAAAACTAACCCTGTTACCAAGATCGCAAAGCCTAAAGAGAGAACCATTGTCGCGGCCTCCATCCAGACGACTAATAAAGAAACTTTGCCAATATCTGTAGCTGTTCCGCCGAACGCAACAACGAAGAATTTGACCATTTCGATCAGTCCGGTTGTTACAGCATCGGAAGCGACGAGCGGGTTCATAACAATCAAAATTTTGGCATCAGACGACAACGGCACTCCCATAACGCAATTTCAAGAACCACTGATTGTCAATCTAGGCAAGGTTGCCGCAGGTGGCCATCCTTCATTCTCACCTGATGGGTTTATCTGGACGCCCATACAGTTACTTCTGGGAGACACTCTGAGCGATGGGCTTCAGCAAGGTTATTACATTGACGCTGATGGCTCGACTATTATCCTAACTCGTCACTTAACATACTTCGGGGTCAAACTCGTCCAAGCGCCCCTCATGCTGTCGGGCATTTCCGGTAAGTCATCTGTTAGAGCAAGATTATTAATTTCTGTAACTGGTGGTTCTGGAGATGGGATCTTAGGTTTCAGGACAAGCACGCCAGATCTCTGTTCGATTTCTGATCTAGGTCAATTAACCGCAATTAACGCAGGAGTTTGTAGCCTGTTCGCGTCCAAAGCCGCGAGTGGAATCTACGCAGACGCCATTTCATCCCCGTTAGATCTGACTATTAGTAAAGCAGCACCAGATGCCCCAACTATTGGAAATGCAACGGCCCTGAGTCCGACTTCAGTACTTGTCACTTTCACTCCCCCCGCATTTGATGGTGGAAGTGAGATTATTTATTACACGGCCCTCACTCTCCCCACTGGGCGGATAGGTATTTTGACGGCGGTTGGTTCCAATGCCATCACAGTCACCGGACTATCTCCAGGTACTTCCTACTCCTTTACCGTGAATGCCACGAACAAAGTGGGGACTTCGCAGGCGTCGGAAGAGTCAAATGAAGTAACAACTCCAATGGTCAAGGTTACTGTATCCACGACGCCGACCAAGATCGGCGTCGTATACTTTGGGCGAAGTACGTCGGCTCTTGATCACAAGGGCTACCTCGCGCTTCAAAAAGTCTTGATAAATTTAGGAAATAAGAAAATCAAGACTATTTATCTAACAGGTTACACCGACGCTACGCCCGGCCTCAACAACAAACTCTTATCAAACGCGCGAGCCCAACGAGTAAAAGCCTACCTAATTCAGAGTTACATACATGCAAAGTATGTCGTTAGGGCCGCAGCGGATGGATACTTAGTTGCGCCCGGCCGCAAAAACGATCAACTCAATCGGCGAGTCGAAATTTGGATTGCATTGAAGTAAGTCAATATTCGTGCGCAGTCTCGCGACACTTACTTTGCACAGTTTGCAGTTCATCCAGAGTTCCAGATAGTCACGATTGACAAAGTTCAAAAAACGGGACGATAATTCTAGTTATCAACCTAGGGAGAAAAAATGACAGCTCGTCAGAGCAGTTTCCAAAGCATTAGTAAGACAAAAAATAGGATATCTGTAGCAATCTCGATTCTCGGACTTGTTCTTGGTTCCGGAGGGTTTTCGCTGGCGATTGCCAGTTCAGCTAGTGCTGACTCCCTGACTAACGTCTACGGTTGCTCCTTCCAAATTTCGACAACGGAATGGGCACTGCAATCAAGCTGCAGTAGTTCCCACGAAATAGATCTACCAGCCGGCGTAACTCTCGATGGAGGCAATTTCACCATTTCGCCGAATTTTTCGAAGAGTAACCTCAACGGCAATGCCGCAATCGGAATCTTGAATGGTAATAATGTGACGATACAAGACTTGAATATAGATGGCACAAATGGCGGGAGTCTGCACGGCATAAACATCTATAAATCAACAGGAGTAACAATTTCCCATGTTGCCTTGAGTAATGTGAGCCGTATAGGAATAGTTGTAAATGGCTCCATGGTAACCGTGAGCCATGTGACCACAATAAACAGCGGTTGGAGCGGTATTGATGTCGACTTGGGAGGCGGCGTAACCACTCCCGCTGTGTTGAACATTGTTGGCCCGATGACGCAGACCGAAAGTGCATTTCAAATTCTTGTAGATGATACAAGAAAAGCGGTTACCGTCAACGATAGTGATCATCAGTATGCAGTTATGCACTTCATCAAGGATGGCGCGCCAGCGGCGGCTTACGTTCTCTATCGAACAGGTAAGGAGTCCTGCAAAGATGCAGGCTGGAATCTTGGACTGAACTCAACGCAGTCATTTAAGAACCAAGGTCAATGCGTTGCCTTCTTTGCCGGCGGCGATAAGGAATCTCACTCAGATGAAAGTGGAGATATTAGCAATTCAGCAAACGAAAACGACTGATCAAAATAACAAAGGATGGGCTCGCATCCGCGAGGCCCATCCTTTGTTTTGCTTCAAACTAGTGCGAGTGTCCGCCAGGACCATGTGAATGACCAGAGCCACCTGCAGCGGCCTCGTCGTTCTCAGGGCGCTCAAAAACAACTGCTTCGGTTGTAATGAACATCGCCGCAATCGATGCAGCATTGGCCAGAGCAGAACGAGTCACCTTGACCGGGTCGATAACGCCGTCTGCGGTTAAATCGCCGTAAACACCGGTTGCTGCGTTGTAGCCCTCGTGGGGCTTCATCGCGCGAACCTTTGAAACAACAACATAACCTTCGACTCCTGCGTTTTCGGCGATCCAACGAAGTGGCTCATCGCATGCCTTACGGACCAAGCGAACTCCGACGGCCTTGTCGCCATGGAAACCCAAGTCACCTTCAAGAGAATCAGCCGCATGCACGAGTGCAGCGCCTCCGCCTACGACGATGCCCTCTTCAACCGCAGCGCGGGTGGCAGAGATGGCATCTTCTAGACGGTGCTTCTTCTCTTTTAGTTCAACTTCGGTATAAGCGCCGACCTTGATAACGCAGACTCCGCCAGCAAGTTTGGCAACCCGCTCTTGGAGTTTGTTGCGATCCCATTCAGAATCAGTGTTTTCTAGTTCGCCACGAATCTCAGAGACGCGAGCTTCGACTGCCTTCTTGTCGCCACCACCGTCAACGATTGTGGTTGTGTCTTTGGTGATCACGATTCGACGAGCGCGGCCAAGGACTTCAAGGCCAACCTGGTCTAGCTTCATGCCCAATTCGGCTGAAACAACCTGACCGCCCGTCAGGATGGCGATGTCTTGGAGCATCGCCTTGCGACGATCGCCAAAGCCAGGGGCTTTAACGGCGGCCGAAGTAAAGACTCCACGGATCTTGTTTACAACAAGGGTGGAAAGTGCTTCGCCATCGATGTCTTCGGCGATGATCAAAAGTGGCTTGCTGGCTTGAGCGATCTTTTCCAAGATTGGGAGAAGTTCGGCCAAGGCAGAGACCTTGTTGGCACTGATCAAGACATAAGCGTCCTCAAGGACGGTCTCCATGCGATCTTGATCGGTGACGAAATATGGAGAGATGTAGCCCTTGTCGAACTGCATGCCCTCGGTGAACTCAAGTTCAAGTCCAGTTGTTGAAGACTCTTCAACGGTGATGACGCCGTCTTTACCGACCTTATCCATCGCTTCCGCGATCAAATCGCCAATGGCGCGATCCTGAGCAGAAATGGTTGCGACATCTGCAATCTGCGATTTGTCTTTGACAACGGTCGCATTCTCGCGAAGCCGCTCAATGATCGCGGCAACAGCGGCTTCGATTCCCAACTTGATGTCCATTGGTTGGGCGCCGGCAGCAAGGTTACGAAGACCTTCCTTCACCATGGCTTGAGCAAGAACTGTTGCAGTTGTGGTGCCATCGCCTGCGACATCGTTTGTCTTGGTGGCAACTTCCTTCACCAATTGCGCGCCCATATTCTCAACGGGATCAGATAATTCAATCTCGCGAGCAATCGTTACTCCGTCGTTGGTGATGGTTGGTGCGCCATAAGATTTGGAAATAACTACGTTACGGCCACGGGGTCCAAGCGTTACCTTGACAGTGTCAGCGAGTTGATTGACACCGCGCTCCATGGCACGACGAGCATTTTCGTCGAACTCAAGAATTTTTCCCATTTACTTCTTCTCAATCACGGCGAGAATGTCGCGGGCCGAGAGAACTAAGTACTCCTCGTTGTTGTACTTAACTTCGGTTCCGCCGTACTTGCTGTACAGAACTACATCGCCAACTTTGACATCCATTGGCACGCGGGCACCATCATCAAAGCGACCTGGTCCAACTGCAATAACGGTGCCTTCTTGTGGCTTCTCGGTTGCGGTGTCAGGAATGACCAGACCAGATGCGGTGGTCTTCTCGGCTTCCAGCGCCTTAACAACAATGCGGTCCTCTAGTGGCTTAATGGCAACGGCCATCTTTATTACTCCTTTGGTTATTGCGATCAGTGGTTTATCCCTCTTACGCCGAACTAGCCAACTAGATGTATTGGCAGACTCGAGGTGAGAGTGCTAACGCCAAGCCTAGGAGGGAGCCCCTCTAGGGTCAATTTAGGGTCAATTTGGGGCTAGGTCAGGCTCACTGTGGTGACGGGCAGGCTGGAATCGGCTTCCACATCGATGCGACTGGGGGCACGACCCGCTGCCACCATCAACGAACCCAATGCGGCCACCATCACCCCATTGTCAGTACAGAGCTCGGCGGGCGGAATCCGAAGGCGCACGTTGGCAGCCGCGGCTCGATCCTGAGCAAGTTCGCGAAGACGCGAATTCGCGGCCACTCCACCGGCGATCACCAGGGAGTCAATTCCGGTCTTCTTGCACGCCGCCAAGGCCTTCAAGAGCAAGACATCCACAATCGCCTCCTGGAAGGAGGCAGCCACGTCGGCCCGGGCATAGCTTGGCGTTGCCTCCAGATAGCGGGCCACCGCGGTTTTAAGCCCTGAGAAAGAGAAATCAAAGGGGCGAGTGAGCCAATCACGGGACTGAGTCAGAGCGCGTGGAAAATCGATCGCGTGCGGATTGCCAAGTTTTGCCTCGCGATCGATGGCAGGTCCACCAGGAAAGCCAAGTCCCATGACCCGGGCGATCTTGTCAAAAGCTTCGCCCGCGGCATCATCCATACTCTCCCCGAGTTTCACGACAGATGAGGTGATGTCATCGACTTGAAGCAGTGATGAATGCCCACCGCTGACAAGAAGTGCGATCGTCGACTCCGTCGGTGCATCGTGCGTCAGCAGATCCACCGAAACGTGTGCAGCCAAATGATTGACGCCATACAGTGGTTTGCCAAGCCCGAGAGCCAGACCACTAGCTGAGGCCACGCCGACCAAAAGTGCGCCGACCAAGCCGGGTCCGACAGTCACAGCAACAGCATCGATCTCACTTAGGGAGATCTTGGATTCTTTCAACGCCGCGTCCAGAATGATGAGCATTGATTCAAGATGTGCGCGGCTGGCAATTTCAGGTACCACCCCACCAAAGAGGGCATGCTCTTCGACGCTGGATGCGATGACGTTTGCCAAAAGGGTACGCCCGCGAACGATGCCTATGGCAGTCTCGTCACACGACGTTTCAATTCCAAGAACCAAAGGCTCGGTTTTCACTCCAAGTCCTTTTTCATAATGACCGCGTTGACACCAAGGGAGTAATAATTGCTCCGCGTGGAAATCGGTTCGAAGCCTGCCGATTTGTAGAGCGGGCTTGCCTCGACATTGCCTTCGCGCACCTCGAGAAAAATCGCGGGAGCCTTGCCGATCTTGGCCCAGGTGATCAATTGATCCAACAAAGCACGGCCAATGCCCATCCGACGGTAGTTGGGGAGCATCGTCAGCGTAAGTACATCTGCATCCAGCCCGATATCGGGGGAAAAAGCGCCGGCATACCCGACGATTTCACCAACTTCATTCTGGGCAATGATGTAGTAACGATTGCGGGGTACAGCCGCCAGTTCTTCTTTGAATTGACCCATTGTCCACGCGTCCGTGCGGTAAACCTCGCGTTCCATGGATACAACTATCGCAAGATCCAGGGCAATCATGTCGCGGTATGTAATCACAGCGCACGCTCCGTTGTCGCAACAGCATCGGGGCGACGAATGTATAAGGGTTCATCAACGTGCAGGTCAATGTCTTCGCTCATCCCAACCATCGCTATTAGATCCGGAAATTGATTCTCATTCGATTGTGCGATGGCGTACTTGACCGCACCCTCTCCGAAAATTGGCAGACCAAAATCAGCAACTGCAGATGGAAGGTCAACGTGAGGGCCTTGGATACGAACACCGGATTTGTACCGCGCCCAATAGACTTCCTTGCGCCTGGCATCGGTCGCAACAATGAATTCATCTCCTTCGCCCACTATGGCGGCGATGGCATCGAGGGAGCAGATGCCAATAACGGGAATCATTCTTGCAACCGCAAAAGTGCGAGCAAAAGCTATACCGACTCTCAAGCCTGTATATGGACCAGGTCCCATTCCGACAACGACCTGCTCGATCTTGGGGACTATCGATAAAGCTTGCTCGACCATGGCAGGTAAGGCGTGCCCATGCGACGTTGCACCGTCTCGGTAGCTATGCCAGAGAAGTGCGCCTTGATCAACCATGGCTACGGAAGTGCGCGATGTAGAAGTGTCAATCGCCAGCGTTGCACTCATAGCAAGAATTCTTCCCAACGCTCTCCATGGCTAACAGCAGTTATTTCGCGCGCTTCGTTGGTCCTGTCAATAAATATCTCTAGTCGCTCATCGGATAACCGTGCCGCCAATTCACCGCCCCATTCGATGACCGTGATTGCATTTTCTCGCGCACTATCAAGATCGAGATCATCTAAAGAAAAGATTGGATTCTCCGATTGAATGAGCCGATAGGCATCCACGTGTATGAGGGGAATCTTGCCCTTGTGAATCCTAGAAATCACGAAGGTTGGAGACGTGATGCCAGAAATTCCAAGGGCATCGCCAATGCCTTGCGTCAGAAGGGTTTTTCCGGCACCGAGGGGGCCGTTGAGGACCAGGAGATCTCCCGCGCGCAGCCCCGAACCGATGTTCCTTCCCAACTCGAACATCGCCTCGGGACTGGATATCGTGGTCATAGGTCTTCAAGGTTAGTAGCAATTGGGATGTATATAGAAATGACGAAAAAGAGCGGAGGTCCGGTTTCCCGAACCCCCGCGCCTTTTTAGTAACTTATTACTGGTAGAACTTCAACAATGGCGCATTGAAGAACGGATCAATGCTCAAGTTCTTGGCCCTACGGACAAGATTATTGAGCGTTCCGCCACCAAGGAACATTCCATGTTGACCAGCAAATACGAGTTCCTGAGCCACCACCAAGTACTGGGCCGCTGTGAAATTACAGTGGTTTGTTCCTGGTGCGGCTGGAGTGCTCGTAACGGGTGCCCCTGAAGATGTGAACGTTGTATACGCGGCTGGAGTGGTACTCCAGAGCGAAATTAGGTTCTTCTTAGGAGGGTTGTACTCGCGCGACTTTGCGTAGTCCGAATACGCCTTTGCCTTCTCATCCGAGTATTGCTGAGCAAAAGCTTGCGCAATACGGACCGAGGCGCCGGCTGGTGTAATTGGATCGGCAACGCCGACCATGGTGATTGTCGGAACGTTGATCTTTCCAGTGTTGGCCTGTAGCGCATTCATCTTGGCAATCGCCGCAGCATTTCCAGCGGCTCGAGGCGCACCAGGATTCAACGGGCTAAGGGCTCCAAGCAATGCATCAATGGCGGTATTGCCACTTAGCGCTGCATTGAAGATCACTCGATCATCGCTCACGCGTGCTGAGTAATCGGTCTTCGTGTTGTCGAAGACTGCTCCGCCCGCCTGATTCTCAACATCTTGCAAGGCAAGAATGCCGAGAGCTCCGGCATTTGCGCCGTTCTCAAGAATTGCCAACGCTGGGCTAACAGCCAACGGGAACGCCACCTTAAGGGCGCCGTCTGGACCCGAGATCGAATCAAAGTGAGCCGATTGGGTTGGAAGTCCTGCCATGAGGCCGAGCAACAACAGTGCACTTCGAGAAGGGATGCCTGCTGCGGCAAGTGCCTTCCCGGTTGCACTGGATGTATCTGGCCATGCGCCAGTTGACACACCCGCCTGCAATTTGCCGATAACGGTGAAGAACTTGACTAGATCTCCCATGGCTTCGGCATAGCCTGCGGCACCTGCGGAGTAATTGCCACCCTTGATCGTTGGATCAAAGAGCGTCTTGATTCCCCACAAGAAGTCGCCAGCCATAGTCAGTTCCGCGCCGACATTGTCAGCCACGCACATCGGCGCGACTGCATCAACGAGAGTTGGATGCTTCTCCGCAAGACCCTGGGTGATAAATCCACCGAGAGACTGGCCCCATGCAACTACATGCGCGGTGGCTGGGAATTGCGTCTTAAAGGCTCCGATCAACTCAACATCAGTTGCGATTGCAGAATCTGCATTCCAACCTTGACGAGCAAATCCTGAACCTGCCACAGCAAAACCGTGACCAAGTAGGTATGCAATGACTGAGGTGTCATTGTCTCCTACAAGTGGGCCAGGTTGTGGCGTATTGGTGACGGTGTATCCACCGTAGCCAGGGATACCTGCTGGAACCGGCACATTGGGACGGTACCCGTGCGAGTACAGAACGAGAGTGCCGTTGAAATTCGCGGGCACCTGCATGACATAAGGAGCCGCATCACTTGTTGCACCTTGGCAGGAATTAATAGGCACCTTGCCGTCACACTGTGGAGCGGCAGCATGTGCCACCGATGGAATCCCTACAACCACCATAGAAACCAGAGCGGATGCGGAGATTATCGAGAGTATCCGTGTCTTCTTCATAGTTAGTGTCCTCATGACTGGGTCGGCAATCCGTCTACTGGCATTGCCGGACGCTTGTACGTTGATTTCACCACTGCGCCTTTACCAGAATCGGTTGTGTAAACGGTGTAGACGCCACCGTTTGGTTTCAGATCGCCAGTTGGACCATAAGTTCCAAACCAGTATCCGCTATATCCAACATGGCTTGTTGCCGAGAAAATCAGCGGGACAAGTCCGGCGTTGGCGAACGTTGCACCCTTCTTTTCAATCGCAGCGATCAAGCCCTTGCGGGTCAGATTTTTTCCAGCAGAAGCAATCGCCTGCACAGTGACGAAAGCGGTGTTCATTCCAACTAGAACGTTGCTATCGAATGCCGCGTCGTTGTTGTACTTGGCATTGATACTTTGGAATAACTTGATGTACTCGTCAGTAGTATCAGAAGTTGCTGGCAAGAAGGAAGCGCCAACCGCACCATAAAGAACTCCAGCGGGAACCCCCACGGCCTTGATCGTTGTAGCGTCGCCGCCCACCGAGCCAAGAATCCACTTAGGCGCGTATTTCATCACCGCGGCAGTACCAAGTGCTGCAGCTGTCGCGCTTGAGACTCCGAAGAGAATCACGACATCGACATTTGCGGCTGATAACTTCTGAATCCAGGTCGGCGGCACCGTTGAAATGGCCTGCGACCCAGAGGCATATGGAACCTTAACCGCTAAGTTCAAACCGGCTTGCTTGAACCCCGCAAGGGCATCGTCGCCGAAGTCATCATCTTGGTAGAGCAGGCCGATCTTCTTACCTGGATATGTTTCGGAGATGTACTGCGCCATGATCTTGGCTTCGACGATGTAGGAAGGAAGGATGGTAAAAGTCGTTGGATAAGCCTTCTTATTTGCGAATCCACTGTAACCAGTGTTCACGAAAAGGGTTGGTATACCTCGTCGCCCTGGGTTAACCGAGGCCGCTACGGCCTTGACGTTCGCTGTACCTAACGGTGCCAGCAGAGCGAAAACTTTGTCTTTCAAAATCAATTCATTTGTCTTGGCAACGGCCAGAGTTGGGACATATTGATCATCTTTGACAACCAAGGTGATCTTTCTACCGTTTACTCCGCCGTTTGCGTTGACGTAATCAAAATAAGCCTTCATTGCTGAAGGTATTTTGTTGTAGCCAGGCGACGCGGCTCCGGTCATTGGCAGGGTGATCCCAAGTTTGATACTTGATTTAGTAACACCAACTTCACGGTGGAGCGAGAGAGCTTGCGCGGGAACTGACGAGAGGATGAGTCCGCCAGTTGCAAGCACCGCAGAAGCTACAAGAAGCCTCCGACGATTTATTGCAATCATGTATTTCCTTCCATTGAGGGTATGGGTTGCTTGGCTATCGGTTAGCACTCTTGCGAGTGCGAAGAGTTCGAAACTGTTCGACTGGTCCGTTGGGTACGAGGAGGACCACAAGAATCAGTAACGCGCTCACCAACAAACCAGGCAGGTTCGTGGCCACGTTCTCCGAACTTGCGAAACGATTGGATATCGCATCAGCAATGTCAGGCATCACGACCAAGGTCAGTGCGCCTATCATGACCCCCGAGAGGGTGGTTACGCCAGAGAGAACCGCGCCAGTCAGCAGCGCAAATGAAAGAGTCAGAGGAAATGCGCTCGGGGAGACCGTACCTATCGTCATTGCCAGGAGCGCACCTGCTAGTCCTGCAAGCCCTGAGCTCACAGTGAACGCTAAGGTCTTGGATTTGCCCACGTGGATCCCGGCAAGTTCAGCGGCAACTTCATTGCTTCGAACCGCTCTCCATGTGCGACCAAAACGTGAACGTAGAATATTTTGCAACCACCAGATTGAAATGAGTGCCACCACCGCTGCAATCCAGAAGTACCATTTGTATTGCGTGAAATCTGACCCCAAGCTGGCAGGCGGGGCGCCTACGTCAAAGAGAAGACCTTGTTCGCCGCCGAGAATATGAAATTGGTTGGCGATGGACGGAAGCCCCACTGCCAGCGCCAAAGTGCTTCCCGCCAAGTACGGGCCGGAAAGTCGAGCAGCCGCGGTTCCGAGAACGGATCCCGCCATTGCCGTAGCAACTACAGCAATGACAAAGCAGAGCCAGATCGGGGCCGAAAGTTGATTGCGCGCAAGGGCGGCCGCATAGCCACCAATTGCAAGAAGGGCACCGTGGCCCAAGGAGACCTGCCCCGAATAGCCGGTGAGCAATATCAGTGATGAGATGGCAACGACGTACATAGCAACAGTGGCACCTTGATATACACGCAGTTCGTCTACTCGATTGCTGGCCAAGAAAAGGAGGAAACCCAGGACTATAAAGCTGGCCAATCGGCCCAAGTAAGAGCCTAGAAATTTACGCACGGCGACCCCGTCTCGAACCAATGAGACCGCCAGGCTTGAGGAGAAGAACGATGATCAGAACGCCAAAGGCCGTTATAAAAACCAGAGAGCCGCTGATGTACGTCAACACGAATGCCAGCACCAGTCCAAGGAGCAGGCCACCGATGACGGCTCCAACAAGGCTTTCAAGGCCGCCGATCACTGCTGCAATAAAGCCAAAAACCAGCAGGAGACTGAATTCAAGAGAATCGGGGGAGAGACCACCGTTGCCATCTGGTGTTTGCAGCATTCCTGCGGCGGCGCCCGCGGCACCTGCCAATGCCCAACCGAGCGTGCGCATGCCGTCTACACGCACGCCAGCCAACCGAGCGATCTCTGGTGAGTATGCCGATGCTCGCAGGGCAAGACCTACATGTGTTCGTTGAAAGACCAGAGAGAGAACGAGCATCAATATGAGAACTGATACAACGATGAGCAGTTTGAGGGGAGAAAATGCAAGAGTATGTCCGGAAATCGTGTATCCGATATTGGAAACCGGCGGACTTATGCGGACATCTTTGCCTCCCACGACTAATCCAAGGGATGCGCGAATGAGCCCAAGAAGGCCAAGAGTGGCGATGATCGGCGCAACCCCGGCAATCGGGCCATGACCGGCTCGCCTAAATAGCGTTCGCATAAGGCTGACATCGACAAGTGCGGATACTGCTGCGCCGGCGATCATTGCCAGAAACAACGCCAACCAGAAGGAGTGAAACTTCTGAATGAATTCATAACCGATATACGTCGAAAGCAACGCCTGTCCTGCTTGGGCAAAGTTCACCACACGCGCGCTTCGCCAGACGAGAACGAGTGCAATGGCCATCAAGGAGTAAATCGCCCCGGAGGTTATCCCGATGAGAATCGTGTTAATGAATTGGTACATAATCAATATCCCAAGTACGCCGCGCGAACCTGCGGATCGAAAATAAGTTGTTGGGCTGAATTCATCGCAGCGATACGTCCCAAATTCAGAACAATTCCGAGGTCGGCAATCTTAAGCGCGCTCATGGCATTCTGCTCAACCAAGATCACAGTCAAACCCATGTGCGTTGTGAGATCGCGGATGCTCTGAAATATCTGCTCAACAATAAGAGGGGCAAGACCAAGAGAGGGCTCATCTAGCAAGAGCAACTGCGGCTTGGACATCAAAGCTCGGCCAATGGCCAACATGGCGCGCTCCCCGCCAGAGAGAGTGTCAGCTGGTTGTGAAAGACGCTGAGCCAATCGGGGAAAAGTTTCCAGAATCATCTCTCGTGTCGCCCGCGATTCATCAGAGTTCCTGCGCCAAAGCGCGCCAAGCGCGAGATTCTCGTCGACTGTGAGTTCGGGAATTACTGACTTCCCCTCGGAAACATGGCTGACCCCCAGTCGCACCAACTTCTCTGGTTTGGAGTAGAGCATTTCATGGCCTTGCCACGTGGCCGAACCCGTCGTTGCGCGCGTAAGTCCTGAGAGGGCCCGAAGCAGAGTCGTCTTTCCGGCACCGTTTGCGCCGATCACCGCCGCCATCTGACCTTCATCAACTCGGAATGAAATCGCATTGACAGCCCGAATAGCGCCGTGATCTACGCTTAGGTCTGAGACCACCAAGCTCATGTGGTACTCACCCCAAGGTAGGCGGCGATGACTGCAGGATCTCGTCTGACAACTTCGGCGGCTCCGCTGGAGATCACCTGTCCAAAATTAAGAACATAGAGCCGATCGCAGACCGACATGACCACATCCATATGGTGTTCAACAAGAAGAATGGAACTGTGCGCTTTGAGATTATGTATGAGCGAATTCATCCAAGCGATGTCTTCTTCGCCCAAGCCACCGGCTGGTTCATCCAGCATCAATATCTTGGGTTCGCTTACAAGGGCTCGCGCAATCGCCACACGCTTGGTGTCTGGGTAAGAAAGAGTGTCGGCTCGGCGACTAGCCAGCCTGGTGGCGTAGACGCGTTCGAGCGCCAACATCGCACGGTCACGCAATTTGTTCTCATCGGCATTTCGGCCAAAAGCGGCAGAAATAAATCCAGTGTGGGCGAATTTGTGCGCACCTATCATGACGTTCTCTAGAACAGTGAGATCACCAAAGAGGCCAACTCCTTGAAGGGTCCGCGCGATGCCCAACCGCGCGAGCTCATGGGTATGAGGCCATTTATGTGAGGATCCGTTGAGAAGAAGGTCGCCCTGGTTAGGTTTTACCAACCCGGATAGAGCATTAAAAAGTGTCGTCTTGCCGGCGCCGTTTGGACCGATGATTCCGACAACCTCGTTTGTATGCAGATCCAGATAGACATCGCGCAGAGCTTGAAGGCCGCCAAAGTTGACAGCTAAACCTCGAATTTCAAGAAGGGCTGAAGGCGACGTCACAGCACTCCTTACTACGTTGTAGGCGTATAGATTCTAGGCACTCGCGGACCAATTCGAGTAACGATCTCGTAGTTAATACTCGAACTCGCACTCCCCCAATCCTCGGCTGTGTATTCACCCTCGTCTCCTGGGCCAAAAATTATCACCCAATCCCCAGCCTGCGCATCGGAATCCTTACCTAGCTCCACCACAAATTGATCCATAGATACGCGACCCAGTATTGGTGCCCGTCGCCCATTGACAAAAACACCTGCGTTCTGCGCCAATCGCGGGATTCCGTCGGCGTAGCCGATAGCGACAACACCCAATTTTGTGTCGGTGCTTGTTGATGCTGTTGCTCCGTACCCAACTGGTGTGCCGGCGTCTACATCCTTCACTACATGCAATTTCGCTTTAAGAGTCATTGCAGGCAGCAGACCTAGGCTCTTGGAAGTGCCTAGATGTCCCAGATCAGGAGTTAAACCGTACGCCGCGATTCCGATTCGCACGAGATCAAAATGTGAAGAGGCATCAACCAAAGTGGCCGCAGAATTCGAAAGGTGATGGATTTCAGGCTCCACGCCAATCCGATTCAGATCATCGCTCATCTCTATAAAACGTTTGAGCTGCATCGCGTTTTGAAGTACTCCGGGCTCATCGGCTCGGGCGAAATGCGAAAAGATTCCAACGACCTCAACCTCGTCCTTGGCTCCACCGATGCGTTGAAGAAACAACTCCCATTCATCTAGAAATCCGCCCCGCGTCATGCCAGTATCGACCTCAATATGAATCCGTGGTCGCATCGACGCAGAGCGTCCGGCCGACAAAATCTCTTCGAAAATGGGAAGCGATGGAACGGCCAGATCAATATTGGCACGTATCGCACTTAGATAGTCAGAGCCCGGTGGGACAAGCCAAGAAAGAATAGGGGCCGAGATTCCCGCCTCGCGAAGGGCCAGAGCCTCCTCTAGCAGAGCAACACCAAGCCACTGCGCTCCTGCCGATATCGCTGTTTGGCCCACTGGTATCAAACCATGCCCATACGCGTTAGCTTTCACGACCGCCATCACAGGCACGCCCGCATGCTTCTGCAAACGTTCTATATTGGCCGCTATCGCCGACAAATCAATTTCTGCTTGCGCCCTATTGCTCATTACCGTTCGACAATCACAACGGCAGAGGCAATTCCTGCATCATGGGAAATCGATAAGTGAACGGTTGCACCATCGACCAAATCGGCAATTTGCCCACGAAAGAGAAATACGGGTTTGCCCGACTCCAGATTCACAATTTCGGCATCTAGCCAAGGCAGTCCTTTGCCCGCGTTCAACGCTTTTGCTAACGCTTCCTTGGCGGCAAAGCGGGCTGCCTGTGACGAGATCGGCAGAGCGCTCTCTGCGTCCGTGAAGAGCCTTTGCATCAGTCCTGGGGTTCGAGCCAGAGATTGGCTAAATCTTTCGATATCAACAACGTCAATGCCTATGCCATCAATCATGAGGCAATACTAAGTCAGTTGGGCTGACTTTCTGAAGGGACAAATCGATCTATAGCAATAATTAGGACGAGCAGTGACCCACCAATGAAGAGTCCACCGAGTAAGTCTGAGAACCAATGTGTCGACCTAAACAACGAGACGGCGCAAACTGACACGGTGATCACACCAACGACGATCGCCAGCATTCTCCCGTGAAATACCTCTCGGTGCGTGTAGCGATATATCAAATAGGCCAGAATCCCCCACGTGAGCAGGGCGTTGGAGGCGTGGCCGCTTGGGTAGGAGAGCCCCCCACCATGGATAACGTCAATATGTAGTCGGGGTTTCGTCCGACCAATTGCTAACTTCGCAATTCCGACAACCCCATTAAGTGCAAGCAATGACAGTAAAGCCAAATTTAGTGGTCTCCACGTTTTAAATTTCCAAGCAATTAAGACCGCAACAATAAGCAGGATGGTGGCTGTAAGCCCGCGAAGCCCAAGGTTATCTATCTTCCTTAAAATTAGATCCAACCAATGTGGAACTCGAGGACGATTTTCACGAGCAATATTCGCGTCCACGTTCAGCAACGGCCCATTAGACATCACCTGTTGTGTAACGATCAAGAATCCAAAAAGTAGCAAAGCAGACCAACGCAAAGCTTTAGTCATTTGCTCCCGTCGGATCAAGACCTGCGCGGTCATTTATTCGACCGTTACCGATTTTGCTAGGTTGCGTGGCTGGTCAACATCATTGCCGCGCGCCACCGCCATTTCATAAGCAAATACCTGAAGCGGAACAATTGCCAAGCAAGGTTGGAGTAGAGACGGTGCCGATGGAATCCGTATGACGTGAAGGGCTCCAATCACTTCAGCGCCTTCTTCGGCGATCACTATCACCTTGGCGCCACGTGCTTTCACTTCCTGGACGTTACTCAACATCTTCTCGTCCAGCCCTAGGTCATGGCCGAAAGGTAAAACTGCGATCACCAGAGAACCTTCTTCGATGAGGGCAATCGGACCGTGCTTGAGTTCCCCGCCGGCAAAGCCCTCGGCGTGCATGTATGCCAATTCCTTCAACTTAAGAGCGCCTTCAAGAGCAACAGGAAAGCCCACATTGCGACCAAGAAAGAGCACAGAATTCTCGTTGGCAAAACTACGGGTGAGTTCGCGCAGTGGTTCTACAGTTTCAAGAATCTGTTCAATCTTGGCCGGTAGCTCGTTCATATCCTCAAATATGGAACGGACTTCGTCACCATCCATCTCTTCACGAGTCTGGGCGAGATATAAACCAATCAAATAACCTGCAATTAACTGAGTTACAAAAGCTTTTGTTGACGCAACCGCTATTTCTGGGCCGGCGTGGGTATATATGACCGCGTCAGATTCACGCGGAATCGTAGAACTGACTGTATTGCATATCGCCAGTGTCTTTGCTCCAGATGCCTTCGCATGTCGAAGTGCCATTAACGTATCCATCGTCTCCCCTGATTGAGAGATGGCAATAACCAAAGTGTCTTTATCAATGACCGAATCGCGATAACGGAACTCACTTGCGACTTCCACTTCTACCGTGATCTTTGCCCATTTCTCAATCGCATATTTGGCGACCATAGATGCGTAATAGGCAGTACCGCAAGCGATAATTACGATCTTCCTTAACGAGCGAATCTCTTCCCTTGTGAGATGAAGTTCATCAAGAACAATTCTGTTGTCATCGCTAAGTCGGCCAAGCAAAGTATCGGCAACGGCTTTGGGTTGTTCATAAATTTCTTTCAACATGAAATGTGAGAAACCACCCTTTTGCGCGGCACTAGCATCCCAGGTGATTGCGTACTCCTTGGGCTTCACTGTGTTGCCATCAAGATCGGTTATCTCAATTCCACTGGGTCTGATTGTGACAACCTCGTCCTGACCCAGTTCGACAGCGCGTTTGGTGTAATCGATAAAGGCCGCAACATCAGAGGCTAAAAAGTTTTCACCCTCACCTAGACCGACGACAAGGGGGGAATTGCGGCGCACACCCACAATGACTTCTGGTGCATCAGCGTGGATTGCCAGCAATGTAAATGATCCTCGTAGAGACTTCACTGCCTCGCGCATAGCCGCCGATAGGTCACCGCCATGAGACTTTCGCAGGTCGCTGAGCAAGTGCGCCACCGATTCGGTGTCGGTTTCTGATTCGAACCTATGACCTCGCACGACTAGTTCTGCCTTGAGTGCGGTGTAGTTCTCGATGATTCCGTTATGGATAACTGCCAGTTTGCCCTCGTTATCTAAGTGAGGATGAGCGTTGCGATCGGTTGGTCCGCCGTGAGTAGCCCAGCGCGTGTGCCCGATTCCGCTATGAGTAAGGGGCAAGGTGGCGTTCAGGGCACCTTCTAGATTGCCCAACTTACCTGCGCGTTTTTCGACAAATAACTTGTTGGGAGTTCCTAATGCAATTCCTGCGGAATCATAACCTCGATATTCAAGGCGGCGCAGTCCTTCAATCAGTGGAGTTATTGCCGATTGCGGTCCTGTGTATCCCACAATTCCGCACACGATTTACCCCAGTTCCTGCTGCACGATGTCGGCTAGCGATGTTGCAATTGCAGAGGCAACGCTATCACTTGAGGCTTCGACCATCACCCGAATTAGTGGCTCAGTTCCCGATGGTCGTAGTAAAACGCGACCGCTATCACCCAATTCGGCTTCTGCGGTACTAACTGCATCCTTGATGACCTGGGATGTTGACAACTTATCTTTTGCGACACCACTAACATTGATGAGAACTTGCGGGAACTTGGCCATGGCACTTGCCAATTCATTGACACTCTTACCTGACCGCTTCAACTCCTGTAGCAAAGTAAGGGCAGTAAGTATTCCATCTCCAGTGTTTGCAAAGTGTTTCAAAATAACATGGCCTGATTGTTCGCCTCCCAGCGTGCACTCGGAGTCTCTTAGTATCTCCAAAATGTATCTATCACCCACGGGAGTTGTGATGACATCAATTTCGGCTTCCTTCATTGCCTTCATGAATCCCAGGTTGCTCATGACGGTGCCAACAACACAATTGCCCTTGAGCAAACCACGTTTCTTCAAACCGATTGCCAGTATCGTCATGATCTGATCGCCGTCGATGATATTTCCATGCGCATCGATGGCAAGGCAACGATCAGCATCGCCATCATGTGCAATGCCGATATCTGCCGATGTCTCAATAACTTTTTCCCTCAAGGACTCCATGTGAGTGGAGCCGCAATTCTCGTTGATGTTCCAGCCGTTTGGATAATCTGAAATTGCGATCACCTCTGCGCCGGCGCGACGCAATGCCTCGGGAGCCACGTAAAACGATGCTCCATTTGCGCAGTCGACAACCACTTTCAATCCATCCAGTCGGGTATCAACGGTGGATAGCAGATGATCCAGATATCGCTCAGCGGCGGTGTCATCATTTATAGCCCGACCGACATCCTTGCCAGTGGGGCGCTCCCATGGCTCGCCTAAGCGATCTTCTATGGCTTGCTCTAAAAGATCATCAAGTTTTCCACCGCCGCGCGCAAATATCTTTATTCCGTTATCAGGCATGGGGTTATGTGATGCGCTCAGGACGACGCCCAGGTCAGCACCACTTTCTGCAACAAGAAAGGCGATCGCGGGCGTCGGGATGACTCCAACCCGATAGACATCTACGCCGGCACTTGTTAGACCTGCAACAACTGCAGCTTCGAGAAATTCACCTGAGGCGCGGGAATCTTGGCCGACAATTGCACGTGGGCGGGTCTTCGTGGAACCCAGGCTCTCAATAAGAATATGGGCCGCGGCAACCGCAACGTCAAGAGCTAGTTCAGCAGTGACATCTCGATTAGCCAAGCCACGAATACCATCGGTGCCAAAAAGCGCCATATTCGCGGACTAAATATCGCGGATGAGAATTAACGCTTGCTGTATTGCGAGCGCTTACGGGCCTTCTTTAGACCGTACTTCTTGCGCTCGATGACACGGGCATCACGAGTGAGGAAACCAGCCTTCTTGAGTGCTGGACGATGTGCCTCTTCATCAATTTGATTGAGCGCGCGGGCAACTCCCAGACGAAGCGCACCGGCTTGGCCGGATACTCCGCCGCCATCAATGCGAGCGAATACGTCGTAACCATTTTCGGCACCAACGGTGCGGAATGGCTCGGAAATTAATTGTTGGTGAACCTTGTTCGGGAAGTACGCCTCAAGTGCCTTGCCGTTAACGATCCAACGACCGGTTCCTGGTGTTAGGCGAACGCGGGCAACTGCTTCCTTACGACGACCAGTTCCGCCACCTGGCGCCTTGATTGCAGGGCGGTTGGTTGCAGCGGCTGGAGTAGAAGAAGAATATGAAGTTGGAACTTCAGTCTCGTCTAGATCATCAATTACGGCGTTGTCAGACATCATTTATTCTTATCCTCTACTTAATGATCTGTGAAACTTGCTCGAAAACATAAGGGACTGGCGCTTGTGCAGCATGTGGGTGTTCTGGACCTGCGTAAACCTTCAGCTTGGTTCCGACTGCGCGACCAAGAGTGTTCTTTGGCAACATTCCCTTGATGGCCTTTTCAACGGCACGTGTTGGGTGCTTCACAAGCAGGTCGCCGTACACCGTTGATGTTAATCCGCCAGGAAAACCTGAGTGTTGGTGGGCGAACTTCTGGGTTGTCTTCTGACCAGAAAGTGCGATCTTGTCGGCGTTGATAACGATGACGAAGTCACCCATATCCATGTGAGGAGCAAAGGTCGGCTTGTGCTTGCCGCGAAGAAGGACTGCTGCGTGGGTTGCAACGCGACCCAATACAACGCCTTCAGCGTCGATGACGTGCCACTTTGGCTTCGCATCGCCAGGCTTTGGACTAAATGTACGCACGCTCTTGCCCTCGTTCCTCTTCTATTACTTGTCCTAGCGCACTAATCGGCGCAGGAGGGTAAGGGTACCCGCGAGGGCGCCCGTGGGTCAAAATGAGGCACGATTGACCTGAAAATGGGAATTCCGGTGGCAGATTTGGCCCAAAACCCGCGATATTGGCGTCGCTAGGCGATAACACATTCCACCGAGGGCGAAGTCCCCGGTGCTCGGAGGTCGACAACCTTGCAGGTCGCCCCACCAGAATCAATAAAGGAGATCGCAAATTTCGCGTTCGGATCCTGCGACACAACACTGGGGAAGATGAAATATCCAAAGAAAATGGGTGCATCAACCGTGATGCCACCGGAAGTGATCGTGGCGAAGTGCGCCTTGGTCATGCGTACGTAGCCCACAACAACGAGCCCTTGTCTTTCCAAGTTCACTTCGGACTTACTAGCACTGCACAAAGAGTCATAAAATCCGAAGGCTCCCCCGCTACGCGGCTGGTCCACATAAAAGCAGCTCGATCGAATTCCTTGCGGCGAGGGCAATGGAACCCACAAAGTCGCTATGGATCCGTCAGGGTAAGATGCCCGGCCAACCCGCATGGGAACGAGCCATGGCGTCGGGACTCCTTCTTTCATTGAAACGGTGGTAGACATTTGTTGGAACGCTTGCTGAACTCTCTTGGATTCAGTCGAGGCCATAGGGTCAACATGGAATTTCAACCAGGCCAGTCCGGCAATGACTGCAATAATGAGAAAACTTAAAATTTGGATATTCCGTCGTCTCATTAAAGGATTTCGAAATGAGCCCATAAAAGGGCTGAGAAGTAAGTAGCCAGCTAAGACGATGGGGATGATGCTCAAAACCCAAAAGAAGGAAATGGGATAAATGGCAGATGCGAATAGCAAAAGGATGGTGCCGCGCCGCTTTCCTCGGAGAGCAGTAGCCGTTGCCCCAATCCCAGCCAGCGTCGCCAACAAAATTGTCGCGAAAGAAAATGGTCTCGAGTCTCGATTTACAGTGGCTAATCCACTGATTGCAACGACGGACCCTAAGATCGTCCAGATTGCAGCACCGGCAGCGACCCGCTTGCCGACCCTTTCAATTATCGGCAGATCCAAGGGGTGAGAGGTGAGCACTGTCGCGATTAGATCCTCATCTTGCTGTAGTTTGGAAGTAGATCCAACCCTCCGTCGTAGCCTTATAAACAGCACAACACCGGTTACGACCAGCGCGAGACCCACGATCAAATACAGCCAAGGGCCTTTCTCTGTCGCGCACTCTTCACCATTTCCGTATGGCTGACATAGCGCTCTCGGTCCGTTTCTGTTCAAGTAAGCCACAAAAAGGAAAGGCAATCCAGCGCCGGAAATTATTCCGACACTGCTTCGACGATTCCCTCCCCATTTGAGCACGGCATAGAGGCCTATGAGTGCAAATGGCAGAACGTATCTTCCAATCGTCAGCATTCCAAGAATGCTTGCAACTAGTGCGGCGGCGACCATGGGCCACGCGAAGAAACCCAACCAAGTTGGTTTGTCTGCATTCATCGTCTTCTCCCCAATTCCCACCACCGTCTTTTTCTATAAAAACTTACGCTTCCATAGGATTTGCGGCCCTTCCGAATATGAAATCGATATCTAAAAGGCCAAAGACGAAATCGTGGTAATACGTAGTCATTTTCTCTCTCCACCGCAGGGTTACTCACATACAGCCCGCCATGCGGATCATCAAGGTGCGCGGGAAAGGTTTCAAGCGAAGGATCCTTCATAATCTGGTCTATGAGTTCCTTCGAGCCGCCCACGTAAGTCGATGACGCATCGATGTCACAGGAGACAAACCAACTGCGATCAGCGGGCCAGTAAAAACTAGGTGGGTGTTCAAAAAGCGAATCCCTGTGTTCCTCCTCTGAGGAAACGATTTCGCCTAGGCGGAGAACATACTGTCGACCGCTACCCGTCAATTGCTCGCTGACCTTAATCGGAAGTCCAATCGCGTCCGCCGCTCCACCATATCCAAACCATAGGAGCATCCAGATTTGATCCGACGTCGTCCCACTTTCTGATAGATGTGCGAGTAAGCAACTGAGAGATTCCCGATCCATCTCGCCCTGATTGGGCTCTTGACCTCCCTCACCTTGTTGTCGCCAATCATGGCCGTCGAGTCGGAGCATGAGATCTTGAATATGGGATGTGGCATGAAGTGGCTTTCCACTCCATTGACTCACAGTCGCCCAAGGCACAGGTACGTTGCTTGTTGACCGCTCCCTCCCAATATCTATAGAGGCGGGGTGAAGGACGCGAACGTATCCTTCAAAACCTGATGGAATCCAAGAGCGCAGGGTTTTCCCCCAGTCAAGTTTTCCCATAAGCCAATCGACCGACTGCTCCGACTGCGGCGTTACTGGAAGTCGCTCGAGATGCAATGTGGGCACATAGCAGTATCGCACTTGGTGATTAAAATAGGGATCGAATTTAGTAGAAGACTAGTCAGACACTCTTCGTTAGTTTCTTGTTTCTGGCCCAAGCAAGAATCCCCAAGTCGTAAATCCCCTTGATTGTGCCCGCCACGACCATGGGCGCGCCTAAGGCAATATGTTGAAGCGCGGCAGCGGCCATAGGACCAAATGGCCGAACGGAATATCGTGCAGCATTGGTAACAGCGGCTGCTGGAGTTCGCTCTGCTGGCGTGACAACTGTCATCACCAACGCCTGTCTCGTTGGAACATCCATCTGGGAGAGGAAACTCCGCGCAAACAAGAGCAGGTAGGCCACCGTGAGATTCGGTGCGAATGCCATGGCTATTAGTAATAAATTACTTGGCAGGTGCGTTCCAACCATCGTCCAAATGAGACCGATCCGTCTGGCTAATACCGGCGCTGCCAGAACGCTAAGCGCCTGGAGAAGAGACACCCCGAAGAAAATAAGTCCTAAACTTTTGGCTGAGGCTGAGTATCTCGTTGTGAAATAGTAGGCGAGAAATGTTGCTGTGATGAGCCCTCCGCCAGCCGCATCAGCAGCGAATAGACCAGCGAGTTGAAAGACGTTTCGCTTGGATGGGCCTAACTTTCCGCGAAGAGGTGTTGAATCTTCTTCTTGCTTCACATTGGATGGCTCAACAGCCGACGACAAGGTTGCCGCGAGAACTGCTCCAGCGATACCAAGGGGGAAGAGGACGATAAAAGCGAGCGACGAGATGTGAGATGAACCCGTGACTGATGAAATGAATCCCTGAGACAGAGCGCCGAGGGCACCCATGAGAGCGCCGAAGGCGTTGTACATCCCAAAAATACTCGCGTGAGAAACTTTGCTTTCGCTCTGGACAAGCATCGCCTGCTCGAGCGTCGTCCCTGGTCCATTGTCGATTACATCGGTAGAAAGAGTGCCGGTCAATGCCACAATCGCAATCACCCACAATGGGGGATCAAAAGCAACAATAATTCCGGCAAGTGCAATGGCAATGTACAGCCAGCCGTATGAACGCCTCCGTCCCCATCTATCGCTGTAGCGGCCGAAAACCAGCGACGAAAATGCCGATCCGGCAATCACCGTCGCCAGCAGCAATCCGACCTTTGTCGCAGAAACGGAGTGTGCAGCAAGCATCCGACCCAAGAAAACCGCAGTGAACCCATAACCAAAGGCGCGCAATCCTTGGGCAGCAATAATTCGGCGTACGTCGCGATCCAGGCGAGAATGAACAATCATCTAAGGAGTTTAAGGCTTTCCATGTTCTTTATCATGTTATCGAGGGTCTACGGCTTCGGCATTCCAGACCCCTTGGCGCTCCTAAGTCTTGACTTCATATAGGCATGCTTCATCACTCGAGTCTCCGCCGCGGAAGAATTTGTGAACAGAGGTTGATAACCGCCAACATCTTGCCACCCGACCACCAAATGCCACTTTGCTTCTCATGTAGTCTTAGACCGAATTCCACCGTACAGTCAGGATATGAGAAGTACCCAGGTAAACGAAGGAGCAGTCATGGCTAACGTGGCGGTCATTGCCCACATCGACAAAACTTTTGGGGGCGGACTTAAGGAGCTTCGCGAGGTCCTAGCGCGTGAAGGTTATGCCGATCCGCTCTGGTATGAAGTTTCGAGCAGCAGCAAAGCTCCAAAATATGCCAGTCGCGCGCTAGCTAAAGGCGCAGAAGTCATCTTTGTTTGGGGAGGCGACGGAACCGTGCAACTTTGCATCGATGCACTGGTTGGAACAAAGGCGGTAGTCGCGATCCTTCCGGCCGGCACCGCCAACCTCTTAGCTATGAATTTAAATATTCCCAACGATATTTCCGAAGCCGTATCTGTGGGATTGAGAGGAACCCGTCGTAGCCTGGATGCGGGCTCTTTCAATGGAGAACATTTCGCGGTGATGGCGGGCACGGGGTTTGATGCCTTTATTATCAAGGAGGCGAGTGACAAATTGAAAAATAGAATTGGCCGCTTGGCATACTTCTATTCTGGGACTAAGAACCTCAGCGCCCGCCGAGTCAAAGCAGTAATCGAGGTCGACGGTAAAGAGTATTTCAAAGGTAAAGTTTCATGTGTCTTCGTCGGCAATGTAAGCAAAGGCATGGGCGGAATAGAAGTCTTCAAGGACGCAAAACCGGATGACGGAATTCTAGAACTCGCCGTGGTCACCGCAAAAAACCCTATCGACTGGGCCAGAACACTGGGACGAGTGACGCAAGGCAAAGCGGAAAAATCGCCCTTCGTTGAATTAACTCACGGAAAGGAATTTCGATTCACTTTCAACAAACGGTTCCCGTATGAAATTGACGGAAGTGAACGCAAAGCCGTGAAGAAGATGCATATTAAAGTGCACCCGTCATCGATCACTATTTGTGTACCAACGGATGCGGCCACCGCTTCCTGATCATCAGGACCACTGCCGCACTAGCCGATAGCCAGGTCAGTGCATAAAGCCACCCTCCAACGACGTCGGTGGGCCAGTGAACTCCTAGCCAAATTCGAGAAAACCCTACGGCACCTGCATAAAGAACCGCACCCGACCAGAGCGCAATACGTGGCCAACCCGCGTGAACTCGCGTTGCGATTAACCAGGCAGACGAGGCCGCAAAAAGTGAAGCAACGGTGGTATGTCCCGAGGGAAAAGAGGGACCTCCCGCGGTTCCCGCCCAATCAGTTACCGGCGGCCGCACCCGACCTTCCAAGTGATTTATCTGAAGGCCAAGGTATGCGCCTACGCTTGCAACTAACGCGATAAGGACGCCTGACTTCAAACGACGAGTGACAGTATGCCCGGCTTCGGTGGCAAAAAGCCCAACGACGATGAGGATCGGTAACATAATTTGCGTGACCCCTCCCCGTGTCACTCCCCGCGCAATTTTAATACTGGCCGAACTTCGACGGGCCACCGCCCATCCGTGGAGACTTCGGTCTATTCCTGGCACGGTGTTGCCTTGTCGCGCGATCCAAATTGCGAGAAGCGCAAACGAAATTCCGGCGATGACTGCAACGATTAGGCAGTTGATCGGGGTGATTACTGTTCGCCCAGGTGCAACCTTGGGGGTGTCATCTTTCAACGTAATGTCTCCGATCTATTTTTTCTGTACTCCGACCTCACCTCTTTTGGCAGGAGAGTGGAGATGGCAAGAGCCATCCAGAGTCCTCCTCCCAGGGCTCCGGCAAGAACGTCAGTTGGATAATGCATCCCCCGATATAGACGGGACAAAGCGACGATAATTGGGAGACAGAAGAGAAGAACTGCGACGACGGCTGTCTTCCAGTTTTTGCCGTAGATACAAATCAGTAATACCGCGATTCCGCCATAGAGTGCCATCGCGGCTGCCGTGTGCCCAGAGGGAAAACTGGAAGTCGGAGGGGATTTATCCAACCGAACGACAGCTGGACGCAAGCGATGAACGGTAAGCGTCACCGCCACGAACACCGTCACCTCTCCCACCATCACGGTGAGGATGACCCAGGATTCGTGCCATCTCCCCAATCGCCAACGAAATATCAGGAAGATCACGATAGTTATTCCAATGACTGATCTAGTACTTCCCAAATCGTTGGCATAGGAAGTAAGCGTATTTAGAGAACCGCGCCGATGTGCGCCAAACCAAACTTCGACGCTCCGATCCCACGTCCCAATGCGACCATAAACGAGGACGTGTTTAATCAGAAGACCGATGAGGGAGAGTAAACCCCACAACCCGATGGCGCCTCCAACAAGTTTTAACAAAATTACCTTCTTATCCAACTTCTGATGAATCATCTTTTACCCTTCAATTAGGAAGCACTATTGCGTGCTATGGAACTAAATGTGTCGGTAGCGCGCTTCGGCTAACCCGTAAATTCCAAAAATTACTAATCCGGTGGCAACGACGCCTAACAGCAGTCCCCCAAAGGGCTGATTTCGTAAAGTTTTCAATGCTCCATCGAGACCTGTTGCCTTCGTGGCATTATGCGTCCAGGCAGCGAACATAAGCAAAATGCCAGCAACAACAAAAACGAAACCGCGAGCGATTATGCCGATCCTTCCGAGCCCGCGAATCCAAATGCGTACTACCGGGGACAGATGCTCTCCTTGGAAATAGCGCATGAACGTGAATTTCATACCGTCGTTCAGGCCAACAACCCCAACAACCACAATGACCACACCCAAAAGACCAACAACCACTCGCCCGCCCGGTCGAGACATGACGTGTATCGCGTAGCCTCGTTGTTGTGTGCTCTGACGTTGCTGCGAACCGTCATATACCGAAATCGCCGTATACGCGAGTGATGAATAGATTAGCCCTCGAGCAAATGAAATCAATCGATATCCCATTCTGCCATTTTCACCTGTAACGCCGGTGGCGGCTTCGAAAAATCGCCAGAGCGCATAACATACAAAGCCAATGGCCATCAGGCCCACCATTAGCCTTCCTCCCGGCCGAAGAAGAACCCTGTCTAGTGCACTCTTTTGGTCAACTTCTGCGTGAGAACCACCGACGATGAGAAAGGCGAGAAACCCCATCAAGATATAGACGATTCCCCGAGCGGTTAAGCCGACACGTGCGGCGAAAACTTCCATTGTTCCGCCACCGTTCCTATTCACATTTTCACTTGTCGAACATGAGTCAGATTTATGGACGGTATATCCAAAACCCCATTTACGCAATAGCAACGTTGTGAAAATCCTCGCGTGAACCCGCGCTCCTGGGAAGTGGCCGTGACGGTGCCCTCATATGGCAAACGAAAAAGTGGTGAAATTGAGAACTCTTGATGAAGTCGGGTAACTCTCGCTTTGCAAGATCGTGTCCCAGACCGATCCCCGTATCCGCGACCTCACCTAGATCCGTCACACAAAATTTGGGGATCGCTATCGCTGGAATCTGAACTAGCCGTACGTATGGATTTCCGCGCACGCGGATAATATGCGAGAAGCCTTGCATATTCCCGTACGGGAGTCGCGAAATTTTGCTTGAGATTTCATCCATCGTTTAGGGATTCTAGCCATCAAAGCAAAGAGCTTCCAGATTTCCTGACAGGCGCGTTTAGTTAGGGTCAAAGGCCGAGGGTTTGCGCTAAGAGAGCAAGAGCGGCGATGGTCATGAGGGCGAAAGTGGTCCAACCGATGAACGAAGCCAGGCGGCCATTCCGGTATTTGCCCATGATGGTTTTGTCGGACGAGATGAGCATTACCAAGAGGAGGAACGGTGCGGCTGCAATCCCGTTGATCACCGCCACAATGAGGAGCAACCGAATTGGGTTAACGGAGACAAGGCTTAGAACTGTGCCCCCCACCGTTCCGATTATGACAAGACCATAAAAGACCGGTGCCTTACGCATTGAGCGCGAAAATCCGGAGGGCCTGCCGAGCAGACCTGCCATACCTGCGGCTCCAGAACCAGCGAGGACAGGTACCGCAAGCATTCCGGTGCCAATGAATCCTATGGCGAACAAGTCTGAGGCCCACTTGCCCGCAATCGGTTGAAGCGCCGCCGCAGCATCAGCAGCGCTGTTGATCGCTTTACCGTGCAGGGTTGAGGCAGCCGCGACGATGATGGCGAACATGACCAGGTTAGAGAACGTCATCCCGAAGAAGACGTCAATGCGACTCGTGCGTTCTTTTAACGAAGCGTTACGGATACTGCGTAGCCGTAACGGAAGGGCGCGATCTCCACCCTCGGGTTCGTCGCGCATCTCCTCCAGCCTATGAGTGGACTGCCAGAAGAAGAGATATGGGCTGATTGTGGTTCCAAGGACCGCCACAAGAAGTGCAATGAAGCCTTTAGAAAATGTGATGTGGGGTACCAAGGTGTGGGTTGCGACCTGTGACCAGTTGACGTGTACGGCAAACAAAACACCGAAGTAGGAGAGCAGCGCCAGGCACAATAGTTTGAATACTCGAGCGATCTGATCGAAACTGCCCCAGACCACTAAGCCTGTGATCAACATACCCGCAATCAACGCCCAAACCCAGACTGGTCCGGCATGAAGCAGATTCATTCCGCTGCCAATCGCCACCAGATCCGCGGCGATATTCAACGCGTTTGCGATGATCAACGTCACGATCAGCAGCGCCAGGATTGGACGGATCTTTCCTCGGAACTTCGTCCTCGCGAGTTCACCCAACCCGCGTCCAGTCGCCAAAGCAGTGCGATCGCAAATCTCCTGCACTCCGGCCATCAGCGGCAAGGTCACCAACGCCACCCACACCAACCCCAGGCCGTACTGCGCCCCAGCCTGAGAATATGTGGCTATCCCGGAGGGGTCATCATCTGATGCTCCGGTGACCAGACCGGGACCAAAGATCCGAAACCAATTCCGCCACCCACTTCGGTTCTGCGCAACGGTGATGTCTTGAGGAGAACGCTCGGCTCCAGATCGATCAATTGTCACATTCTCAAGTCTCCCTTACAACTCGAACTCTATGGTGCATTAAAGCTCGAAGATGGGTTCTGGGCTTTCATATACCTGGCCATTCGCACCGAATATCAAAAAGCGAGTAAATCCTCGCGTGAACCAACGATCGTGTGTCACAGAAACGACGGTGCCTTCGTATCGACGAAGGGCGTGCTCCAAACTCTCCGCGCTTGCAAGGTCGAGGTTGTCAGTGGGCTCATCGAGCAACAACATCGTTGACCCAGAAAGTTCCAGGAGGAGCACCTGGAACCTAGCCTGCTGTCCGCCCGAGAGGGATGAAAATTTCTGCTCTGCTTGTTGATCAATTTCGTACCGACGCAGCACGCTCTTTGCAGGTCCCAGTTGCAATGAGTAATTCTCCCAAAGTAACTCAAGCAAAGTTTTTGTCATGAATTCGGGATGCGTATGTGTCTGTGCGAAATATCCAGGATTAACGCGCGCCCCGAGTTTGAATTCCCCGGTGAATTTCACGCTCTCATCGCCAGAGATCATTCGTAGAAAATGCGATTTACCAGATCCGTTCTTGCCCAGGACTGCAACGCGATCACCGAAGAAGATTTCAAAATCAAATGGATCAGTGAGTCCAGTGAGTGAAAGATTTTCAATCGTCAATGCACGAAGACCCGTGCGACCGCCGCGAAGACCGACTCGAACATCTTGCTCGATCGGTGGCGCCTCGGGTGCGCCTGCTTCTTCGAATTTACGAAGTCGCGTCTGCATCGCGCGGTACTTGGAGGCCATATCTGGGCTACTTGCTGCCTGCCACTGCAAAGTACGAACAAGTTCTTTTAGTCGAGCATGTTCCTGCTCCCATCGCAGCAAGATCTCAGCAAACCTCTCATTGCGAGCTTTCCGAGCATCGTGCCAGGTCGAGAACTTACCGCCGTGAACCCAGGCAGTATTCCCGTTGGCTCCTTGTTCTAAAGTGACAATACGATTGGCAGTACGATCCAGGAGTTCGCGATCATGGCTCACAAAGAGAACGGTCTTCTTCGTCTCTTTGATGACGTCCTCAAGCCATCGCTTCGACGGCACATCCAAATAGTTATCCGGCTCATCAAGAAGCAGGACTTCCTCTGGCCCTTCTAGCAACGCACGAAGAACGAGCTTCTTCTGCTCTCCCCCGGACAAAGTGCTCACCTTACGCGCTGATACTTCGTCAAAGGATTTACCCATTGCTTCCGTGCAACAGACATCCCATATGACCTCAAAGTCATAGCCGCTGGCATCGCCCCAATCCACGAGTGCTTGGGCGTAGGCCATCTGGTCGCGTTCCTCATTGCCCGTGTGCATTAGCTCTTCACTGGCGGCAACAGCCGCGGCTGCATCGCGAATGCGCTTCGGGGCAACTGAAATCAACAAGTCTCGAACCGTTGTTTCATCGCGAACGGAGCCGATGAACTGGCGCATGACGCCCAGACCTCCGGAAATTGATATCGCACCAGATTCTGGTTGCAGGTCACCCGAGATCATCCGGATCAACGTCGTTTTCCCCGAGCCGTTGGCCCCAATCAGCGCAACCTTGGCGCCTTCCCCCACGCGGAAATTAACATCGCTCAGGAGAATGCGGCCGTCGCTAAGGGAGTACTCAACGGCGTTCACATCAATATGACCCATTAGTCTTCTTCATTTCTGCGTCTAAGCGTGGTTTCAATTCGCGCGAGCAACTGATCATCGGATGGATAATCAACGTGTACCAACGTCAGTCCGCGTGATGGGAAAACTAGGCTATCGGAGATCCTCAGCTGGTTGCCGAGTACATCTTTGACCCATTGGGTAGGAAATCTTCCATCAGCCACACATACGACGGCACCGACGAGGTTTCGAACCATGGAGTAACAGAAGGCATCTGCCACGATTTTTGCGACAAGGTAACCGTTTTCATTGCGTTGCCACTCGAATGTCTCCAGGGTTCGAATTGTTGTCCCACCCGGTCGAAACTTACAGAAAGCGGCAAAATCATGCTCCCCAAGAAGCAGAGCACTTGATTCATTCATCAAATCCATATTCAAGGGGCGATACCAAGGTGCGACGTCGAAGCGACGCAGGGGGAGAATGGAACGGTTGCTGTCCACGATTTTGTACTCGTACTGGCGCCGCAGAGCAGAAAAACGCGCATGAAAACCAATCGGAGCGATACTCACATTGAGAATGCGGATGTCTTCATCCAAAATTCGGTTAAGGCGGTATGGCAAATCAGCGAGGTTCCATTCGGCCTTTATTGCATATGGCCCGTTCTCCATGTCAGGAATATCGACATGGATCACCTGCCCCATTGCATGCACGCCCGCATCTGTGCGGCCAGCCACGATCGTCTCCACCGGAATGCGGGTGAGTTTTTGCAGGGCACTTTCTAATTCGCTCTGAATCGTGCGCCGATCGGGTTGCTTGCTCCATCCAGAGTAATTCGTGCCGTCATAAGCAAGATCCATCCGAACACGAAGAAACCCACTCTCCGCAAAGAGAGTGGGTTCCGTCATGACAATTTCGGTGAGTTGTTACTCAGCATCTTTCTCTGGTGCCTCTTTCTTCGCCGCAACCTTCTTGGGAGCGGCTTTCTTAACAGCCTTCTCAGCTTCAGCAACAGTTGCCTTCTTGGCAGGTGTTCCCTCAGTCAGAACTTCGATAACCGCCATAGGAGCGTTGTCGCCCTTACGTGGACCCACCTTCGTGATGCGGGTGTAACCACCGTTGCGCTCGACAAAGCGTGGACCGATTTCAGTAAAGAGGGTGTGTACGACGCTCTTGTTTGAAATGGTTGCCATGACCTGACGACGAGCAGCAAGATCACCCTTCTTTGCGAAGGTGATCAACTTCTCAGCAAGGGGGCGCAAGCGCTTGGCCTTGGCCTCTGTCGTCGTGATTTTGCCGTGCTCGAACAACTGCTCGGCAAGTGTCCCTAGGAGTAAGCGCTCGTGTGCTGGGCCGGAGCCCAGGCGAGGACCTTTACTTGGTTTTGGCATCGTATTCTCCTAGGCCTGATCACTGTCGGCGAATTCATCGTCGACAGTGACATCGTAATTGTGGTGTTGTGTTGGATCAAAACCGACTGGGCTGTCCTTGAGTGACATCCCCATCGAGACGAGCTTTGCCTTGACCTCATCGATGGACTTGGATCCGAAGTTACGGATATCAAGAAGATCAGCTTCGCTGCGTCCAACCAATTCGCCAACTGTGTGAATGCCTTCGCGCTTCAAGCAGTTGTACGAACGAACGGTGAGATCAAGATCTTCGATAGGAAGGGCAAGATCGGCGGCGAGGGCTGCATCGAGAACGGAAGGTCCCATTTCGATACCTTCAGCCTCAAGGTTGAGCTCACGTGCTAGACCAAAGAGCTCAACAAGGGTCTTACCTGCTGAGGCGATGGCATCGCGTGGCTTCATCGATGGCTTGGTTTCGACATCAACAACAAGGCGATCGAAGTCGGTGCGCTGTTCAACGCGAGTAGCCTCAACCTTGTAGGTGACCTTCAAAACAGGTGAATAAATGGAGTCAACAGGAATGCGGCCGATTTCAGCTCCTGCTTGCTTGTTCTGTACCGCCGTTACATAACCGCGGCCACGCTCAACGGTAAGTTCAATCTCAAGATTGGCCTTTCCATTAAGAGTTGCAAGGTGAAGCTCAGGATTGTGAACTTCGACCCCCGTTGGGACAGCGATATCGGCGCCGGTTACAGGACCCGCGCCAGACTTGCGGATATAGAGAATGCTTGGCTCGTCGTTGTCGGACGAGAGAACCAAGTTCTTGATGTTAAGAACAATGTCGGTGAGGTCTTCCTGAACGCCTTCCAGGGTTGTGAACTCGTGCAGAGCGCCACCGACTCGAATGCTCGTAACTGCTGCTCCGGGAATTGAGGAGAGCAATGTACGACGCATGGAGTTTCCAAGGGTGTAGCCGAAACCGGGTTCTAGCGGTTCGATGACGAAGCGTGAACGGTTCTCGCTAACTACTTCTTCACTGAGCGTGGGACGTTGTGCAATTAGCACTGTTGCTCCTCCATATGTCTGGGAGATCCACTATTTGATCTCCTGCGTTTTCCTCTTTTATTCAGTTGTATCCAGTTCTTTAAATCTTCAAAGCAAATTCAAAGAATTACTTGGAGTAGAGCTCAACGATTAGCTGTTCTTGAACTTGGGTGTCGATGACGGCACGTGCTGGGACTCCGTGGATGATGATGCGCATTTGCGAACCAACAACCTCCATCCATGCAGGTACTGACTTCTCGCCAAGCTCAGCGCTTGCCACGATAAATGGCGTGAGATCCAATGACTTTGGAAGAACATCGATGATGTCCATCGCCGAGACACGGAATGAAGGAATGTTTACCTTCTTGCCGTTGACCAGGAAATGACCGTGACGGACCAACTGGCGTGCCATGTCGCGGCTCTTTGCGAAGCCTGCGCGGAACACGACGTTGTCTAAACGGGTTTCAAGAATGACGAGAAGGTTCTCACCAGTTTTGCCTTGGCGACGGTTTGCCTCTTCGTAATAACCGCGGAACTGCTTCTCCAGTACGCCGTAAATACGCGCGCACTTCTGCTTTTCACGCATCTGAAGTAGGTACTCAGATTCCTTGGAACGACCACGGCCGTGTTGCCCTGGTGGGTATGGACGGGATTCGATAGGACATTTTGGACCATCGCACTTAGAGCCCTTAAGGAAGAGCTTTACTTTTTCGCGACGGCAGCGCTTGCAATCTGCTCCGGTATAACGAGCCATTTATTCTCTTCCTTCCTTATACTCGACGTGGTTTGGGTGGGCGGCAACCGTTGTGTGGGGCTGGCGTGACATCAGAGATGGCACCAACTTCCAAACCAGCTGCCTGCAATGAACGAATTGCGGTCTCGCGTCCAGAACCTGGACCCTTGACGAAAACATCTACTTTCTTCAAGCCGTGCTCTTGCGCACGACGAGCTGCAGCCTCTGCAGCAAGTTGGGCAGCAAATGGTGTTGATTTACGTGAACCCTTGTAGCCAACCTGACCTGATGAAGCCCATGAAATAACGGCACCAGTTGTATCAGTGATTGAAATAATGGTGTTGTTGAAGGTGGACTTGATGTGAGCTTGACCGACAGCAATGTTCTTCTTCTCCTTTTTGCGGAGCTTTACCTTGCCTTTTGCGCCCGACTTGGTTGCGGCTGTTTTTGCTTTAGGAGCGGCCATTACTTAGTCACCTTCTTCTTGCCAGCAATTGCTTTACGAGGTCCCTTGCGCGTGCGCGCGTTGGTGTGTGTGCGCTGACCGCGAACTGGGAGTCCCTTGCGGTGGCGAATACCTTGGTAACTTTGAATTTCGACTTTGCGTCGGATATCGCCAGCAACTTCGCGCCGAAGGTCACCTTCGATTTTGTAGTTGGCTTCGATGTATTCACGAAGCTTGGCCAGCTCTGGCTCTTGAAGATCTTTGACGCGAACATCTGGACTAATGCCAGTTGCTGCGAGTGTTTTCTGCGAACGGGTAATACCCATTCCGAAGATATAGGTGAGTGCGACCTCAACGCGTTTTTCGCGCGGTAGATCGACACCGACTAGACGTGCCATGTATTCAACCATTCAGTAATCCGATAGGTCCTCCGCAACGCTCCCCAACAAAGTTGGGCCTTGGCCTATCGGACCAAGGGTCTGTCTCTTTCGAAACAGTCGCGCCACGCGCTTGCTATTTAATTATTGGAGAGCGATTAGCCCTGGCGTTGCTTATGTCGAAGGTTGTCGCAGATGACCATGACACGACCCTTGCGACGAATAACTTTGCACTTATCGCAAATCTTCTTCACGCTTGGCTGAACTTTCATGACTGCCCTCCTTCTACTTGTAACGGTAAACGATGCGACCTCGCGTGAGGTCATACGGACTCAACTCCACAATCACACGATCGGCAGGGAGGATTCGGATGTAGTTCTTCCGCATCTTCCCGCTGATGTGGGCGAGGATCCTGTGCCCGTTTGTTAACTCGACGCGAAACATGGCATTGGGTAGAGCTTCAGCAACGGTGCCCTCGATCTCGATAGCACCATCTTTCTTGGCCAAGCGATACCTTCTATTCTGTGACAGGTGAGTTGAAGCTTCTTGCGAAGCGAAGGGTTATTCTAAAGCCAGGCGTGGGTATAAGGGAAATCGAGCCGCTTTTTGCCTAAGTAAGCAGATCTGAGACCTCAATTCCCAGTGATTCCAGTCTCTTTCGACCCCCATCAAGGGCGGTCAAGACAAAAGGCTTTCCATCGGGGGCAATGCAATAAGTGTGTTCAAAATGGGCTCCCCGAGACTTATCGGTCGAAACCACTGTCCAATCATCGCTTTGGACGCGAGTCTTCTGAGTGCCGCGGGTGATCATGGGCTCGATGGCCAGGGCCATTCCCATCACAATTTCTGGGCCAAACCCCTTCTTGCCGAAGTTGAGAACGTGAGGCTCCATATGCATCTCCGTGCCGATTCCATGGCCGCCGTACTCCTGTAAAATCCCGTACTTGCCTTGCGATTTCACGTATTCCTCAATCGCGTGACCAATATTGGAAAGTCGGGCTCCAGCTGAGCCGGCAGCGATTCCTCGCCACATGGACTCCTCGCAGACATCCATCAATTTCTGATCGGCGGGATCGACCTTTCCAACCCCAACAGAAATAGCCGCGTCGCCGTGCCAGCCATCAATGATCGCCCCGCAATCAAGGGAGAGGACGTCTCCGTCTTCAATGACGCGATCCCCCGGAATTCCGTGGACGATTTCCTCATTAATTGAAACGCAAATTGTGCCGGTGAATTCGGGCGAACCGTAACCTTTGAAATTCGAAGTTCCGCCCCCGCGTTTTATGTTGGCTGCTGCAATTAGATCGAGAGCATCCGTACGCATGCCAACTTTTATAGAAGATTTCATTAACTCAAGAGTCTGTCCGACCAGTAATCCAGCACGACGCATGATTTGGAGTTGCTCGAGGGTCTTTAATTGAATGGCCATCGTGGTCGGCTCTCTAGTGAACGCGGCTCAGCGCCGAGATTGATCGGTCGGTGATATCTGAGACCGAACCGACGGCGCTGATTGTTATCAGCAGGCCTTCTCTCCTATAGAAGGCAATAATGGGGGCAGTCTGCTCCTGGTAGACCTCAAGGCGACGAGTCACCACTTCTTCTTTGTCGTCATCTCGCTGGTAGAGCTCGCCTTGGCAGATGTCGCAAACATCTGGATTTGAAGGTTTTTCAAACTCAAGGTGCCAGACCTTGCCGCAGTTGCGGCACACCCGTCGACCAGAAAGTCGAAGGACGATTTCAGTCGTGTCCACGGCCAGTTCAAGGACTGCATCAAGTGGTGTCTTCCTATCAGCCAAGATCGCACGCAGCACTTCTGCTTGTGCGACATTACGAGGGAAACCATCTAGCAAGAATCCATTGGCAAGATCATCCCTAGTCAAACGATCACGGACCATCTCATTGGTGACAAAGTCAGGAACTAGTTCACCGCGGTCCATATAACCCTTTGCCTCCACACCGCGAGGTGTGCCGTCCTTTAAATTGGCACGGAAAATGTCACCAGTGGATATGTGCGGAATCGAATAGTGCGACGAGAGGAATTGCGCTTGAGTTCCTTTGCCTGCACCTGGTGGGCCAACCAGGACCAGGCGCATTAGCGCAGGAATCCCTCGTACGAACGCTGCTGCAACTGGCTCTCGATCTGCTTGGCAGTATCAAGTCCAACACCGACGACGATCAGAATCGCAGTTCCACCGAATGGGAAGTTCTGCGTCGCGCCGAAAAGGATAAGAGCAAGAATCGGGATGATCGCGACAAAGGCCAGATACAACGATCCCGGCGCTGTGATGCGCGATAGAACGTAGGACAGGTACTCAGAAGTCGGACGACCTGCGCGAATTCCAGGTACAAAACCACCGTACTTCTTCATGTTGTCTGCAACCTCATCAGGATTGAACGTGATTGCCACATAGAAGTAAGTAAAGAAGATGATCAGCACGGCGTAGGTAAGAATGTAAATCGGGTGATCACCTTTGACGAAGTTCCGACTGACCCATACCGCCCAAGGAGCCGTGCTGTTCGTGAAGTTCACAATCAGAGAGGGGATATAGAGGAGTGAGGATGCAAAAATAACCGGGATAACACCTGCTTGGTTCACCTTGATCGGAATATACGTGCTTGTTCCACCGTAGCTCTGACGACCCACTTGTCGCTTTGCGTACTGGACAGGAATGCGTCGCTGTGCCTGTTCAACGAATACGACGGCCGCCACAACCAACATACCTACGGCGAGAACGAAGACGAATGCGAAGATACCCTTTTGAAGTTTGATGCTCCATAGGTTTCCAGGAAATCCGGCTGCGATTGAGGTAAAGATAAGGATCGACATGCCGTTACCGACGCCGCGATCAGTGATCAATTCTCCGAGCCACATGATTACCGAAGTTCCAGCAGTCATAACGAAGATCATGGTGACGATGCGCTGCCATGAAGTGTCAGGAATGATCGGGTTAGCGCAACCTGAGATTAAACGACCTGGTGTACGTGCAACGGCGATCAAGCCAGTTGACTGCAAGATTGCAAGACCCACAGTGAGGTAACGGGTGTACTGGGTCAGTTTGGCAGTGCCCGACTGTCCTTCATCTTTCAAAGCTTCAAAACGAGGAATAACAACGGTCAACAGCTGAATAATGATCGAGCTGGTGATGTAAGGCATGATGCCGAGTGCGAAAACGGAAAGGTGCAATAAGGCTCCACCGCTGAAAAGGTTGATCAAGCCGAAGAGCCCGCCAGATTGAACTTGCTTCAAGCACGACTGAACGGCCGAATATGAAACGCCCGGGGTCGGAACTACAGAACCAAAGCGGAAAAGAGCCATGATCGAGAGGGTGAAGAAGATCTTGCGGCGCAGATCTGGAGTCCTAAAGGCCTTACCAAATGCTGATAGCACTGATCTTCTCCCACTCTCTCAATACAAGTTAAAAAATACTTACAAATTTTTTATCGAACCGCCTGCGGCTTCAATCTTCTCAGAGGCTGAGGAGGAGAAAGCGTGGGCGTAGACACTGACCTTAACTTCGATTTCACCATTTCCAAGGATCTTGACGGGCTGGCCCTTACGTGCGGCGCCCTTCTTGACCAAATCCTCAACGGTGACGCTGCCACCCTTTGGATACAAGGCATTGATGGTCGCAACGTTGACGGCCTGGTAGACGATGGTTGCTGGGTTCTTGAAGCCGCGCAACTTAGGCAGACGCATGACGAGAGGCAGCTGACCGCCTTCAAATCCTGCGCGGACCTGGTTACGGGCACGGGTTCCCTTGCCACCGCGACCGGCAGTCTTTCCCTTTGATGCTTCTCCGCGACCCTTACGAGTCTTTACGGTCTTAGCACCAGGGGCTGGACGAAGATGATGAACTTTGAGTGTCATCCTTATTCAACCTCCTCAACCTTGATCAAATGGCGAACGGCATGAACCATGCCACGAATTTCTGGGCGATCTTCCTTTACAACGACATCATTGATGCGCTTCAAGCCCAGTGATCGCAGTGTGTCGCGAATTTCTGGCTTGCTGCCCACCTTTGAGCGGAGCTGAGTAACTTTCAAACGAGGCATTAGGCACCTACCGGAATCTGTGAAGCGCGGATGAGTGCTGCTGGTGCAACATCTTCAAGTGGACGACCGCGACGTGCAGCAATTGCTGCAGGGCTTTCGAGCATCTTCAAAGCAGCAACCGTGGCGTGAACCATGTTGATTGCATTGTTGGATCCCAAAGATTTTGTAAGTACGTCAGAAATTCCCGCGCATTCAAGTACGGCACGAACTGGGCCACCAGCGATAACACCGGTACCAGGACTTGCTGGACGAAGGAGAACTACGCCCGCTGCGGCTTCACCTTGGACGCGGTGAGGAATTGTGCCTTGGATACGAGGAACCTTGAAGAAGGACTTCTTCGCTTCCTCGACAGCCTTTGCAATTGCTTGCGGAACTTCCTTGGACTTTCCGTAGCCAATTCCTACTTGGCCATTGCCATCACCGACGACGACCAACGCAGTAAAGGAGAAACGACGTCCGCCTTTTACAACCTTGGATACGCGGTTAATGAAGACGACGCGCTCAATGAATGGACTCTTCTCTTGTCCACGGTCATCACGGCGCTCACGACGCTCACGGCGCTCGTTGCCCTTTGGGGCTTCTCCGCCTTCGCGTGTTTGAGTTGGATTTACGGCCATTAGAAGTCCAATCCGTTCTCTCGTGCGCTATCAGCAACTGCTGCTATGCGACCGTGGTACTTATTTCCTGCGCGATCAAAGACTACGGAGGTGACTCCTGCAGCCTTGGCCCGCGCTGCGATCAAAGCACCGACTTGATGAGACTTTGTAGTCTTATCTCCAGCTGCAACACGAAGATCAGCTTCCATTGTGGAGGCCGATGCCATCGTGTGACCTGTGGTGTCATCAACTACCTGAACAAACAAGTGACGAGATGAGCGAGAAACTACTAGACGTGGTCTGGTAGAAGTTCCGGAGACCTTCTTGCGGACGCGGAAAGCGCGACGGGCGCGGGCATTTGTTGCCGAACCCTTGACGACCTTTACACCAATAGCCATTACTTCTTACCTGTCTTTCCTTGCTTGCGGCGAACAACTTCGCCTGAGAGACGCAAGCCCTTGCCCTTATAAGGATCGGCCTTACGTAGTTTCTTGATCTTGGCCGCAACTTCGCCAACCAACTGTTTATCAATGCCTGAGATTGAAAACTTAGTTGGTGATTCAACCTTGAAGGTGATGCCTTCGGGAGCTGGGAAGGGGACCGGGTGACTGTAACCAAGGGCAAATTCGAGATCCTTGCCCTTTTCGACAACACGGTAACCAACGCCGACGATTTCTATCGTCTTGGAGTAGCCGTTGGTTACGCCTTCGATCATATTCGCAACGAGTGTGCGGGAAAGCCCGTGGAGTGAACGGCTCAGACGCTCGTCATCGGGGCGAGCTACGGTGAGAACACCCTCGCTCTGCGAAACATGGATTGGCTCAGCGACGACAAGTGAAAGCGAACCTTTAGGTCCTTTTACCGCAACGTCTTGGCCAGTGATTGAAACTTCGACTCCTGCTGGGAGGGCGATTGGCATGCGACCGATACGTGACATATCAATTACCACACATAGGCGAGAACTTCTCCGCCTACGCCCTGTTTGTTGGCTTGCCTATCAGTAAGCAAACCGGATGAAGTTGAGATGATGGCAACGCCCAGACCGCCAAGAACTTTTGGCAGCGCACTGGACTTTGCATAAACACGAAGTCCTGGCTTGCTAACGCGGCGAAGTCCCGCAATCGAACGCTCGCGGTTAGGACCAAACTTCAAGTCAAGGACGAGAATCTTGCCGACGCCGTTTGCATTGGCATCGACGCGGAAGCCGCCGATAAAACCCTCCTGCTGAAGAATTGTTGCGATACGCGTCTTTACCGACGAAGACGGCATGGAAACCGAATCGTGGTAAGCAGAGTTCGCGTTACGCAGACGTGTAAGCATGTCTGCGATCGGATCTGTCATTGTCATACGTGGCCTGTGGCCTTTCTCGAACCGGTTTCCTCACGGATTGTGAAGACCTTCTTCGTAGGTGGGTTTACCAGCTTGCTTTTGTGATACCTGGAAGTTCGCCAGCATGTGCCATCTCTCGGAAGCAGATGCGACAAATTCCAAACTTCTGGTAGACAGCGTGCGGACGACCGCAACGCTGGCAACGTGTATAGCCGCGAACCTTGAACTTTGGCTTACGGGCAGCTTTTACCTTAAGCGATGTCTTTGCCATTAGTTCTCCCTAAAAGGAAAGCCGAGCGCCTTAAGCAGTGCGCGACCTTCTTCGTCGTTCTTCGCGGTCGTAACAAAGGTGATATCCATACCTCGCGGACGATCAACTTTGTCTTGTTGAATCTCAGTGAACACAACTTGCTCGGTGAGACCAAAAGTGTAGTTGCCATTGCCATCGAACTGCTTTGGTGAAAGCCCGCGGAAGTCGCGGATACGAGGCAAAGAGATCGAGAGAAGACGATCTGCGAACTCCCACATGCGGTTTCCGCGCAAAGTCACATGTGCACCAATTGGCATATTCTCACGCAATTTGAACTGCGCGATGGATTTGCGTGACTTAGTGACCTGAGGCTTCTGGCCGGTGATGGTGGCGAGATCGCGAATTGCGCCTTCAATTAATTTGGCATCACGTGCTGCTTCACCGACACCCATGTTGACCACAATCTTGGTCAGGGTCGGAATCTGCATGACGTTCTTGTAGCCAAATTGGGTCTTGAGTGCAGGGGCGATCTCGCTGCGATAGCGTCCTTTAAGGCGAGCTACTTCAGTGGTTGACATCAGATGTCCTTTCCGGTGCGACGGGAAATTCGCACGTTCTTTCCAGTTTCGTCTTTGCGAGCGCCAAGGCGAGTGGCCTTGCCGTCCTCATCAACGATCATGACATTTGAAATTGCGATGGAGGCCTCAACGTGCATGATGCCGCCAACCTTGACGCCGCGGTCACCCGTGGATTCACGGGTATGGCGGGTAACGCGGTTAACACCTTCAACGAGAATGCGCTTGGCATCCAAGCCGAGCACTTTGCCGGTGACGCCTTTATCTTTTCCAGCGATAACCAGAACGGTGTCGCCTTTCTTAATCTTGGCCATGTTTAGAGCACCTCCGGTGCCAGCGAGATGATCTTCATAAAGCGCTTGTCGCGAAGTTCGCGAGCAACCGGTCCGAAGATTCGCGTGCCGCGTGGTTCGCCATCTGCTTTCAAGATGACTGCGGCATTTTCATCAAACTTGATGTAGGAACCATCTGGACGACGGCGCTCCTTTACGGTGCGAACGATGACGGCCTTGACGACCTCACCTTTCTTCACTTGCCCGCCAGGAATTGCATCCTTGACGGTACAGACGATGATGTCTCCAATACCGGCATAGCGTCGTTTGGAGCCACCGAGAACGCGGATACAGAGAAGTTCTTTGGCTCCTGTGTTATCCGCAACGCGTAGGCGGGACTCTTGCTGAATCATTTTCTATGCCCCCTACTTAGCCTTCTCGATGATCTCGACTACACGCCAACGCTTGGTTGCCGAGATTGGTCGAGTCTCCATGATGCGTACACGGTCGCCTACGCCTGCGGCATTTGCCTCGTCGTGGGCCTTGAATTTGCGGGAACGACTCATAACCTTGCTGTATAGCCCGTGCTTTACACGGTCCATAACCTCAACAGTTACCGTCTTATCCATCTTGTCGCTCACAACAATTCCCTCACGGGTCTTGCGGAAACCGCGATCTTCGATGCCATTTAGCGTCATGCAGCACCTCCGATTCCTAGTTCACGTTCACGAATAATTGTGTAGATACGAGCAATCTCCTTGCGAACTGCAGCAAGCCGTCCGTGGCTTTCGTTCTGACCGGTAGCCACCTGGAAACGAAGGTTGAATAGTTCTTCCTTCGACTCCTTGAGCTTTACGTTCAATTCGTCAGCTGGCAATGCGCGGAGCTCCTCAGTGTTAGTAGTAGCCATTACGCCTCCTCACGTTTCACAACACGGCACTTCATTGGAAGTTTGTGAATGGCAAGACGCATTGCTTCTTGAGCAATCGCATCGGTCACGCCGGAGATTTCGAACATCACGCGGCCTGGTTTTACGTTTGCGATCCACCACTCAGGTGAGCCCTTACCCGAACCCATGCGAGTTTCGGCTGGCTTCTTGGTAATAGGACGGTCTGGATAAATGTTGATCCAAACTTTTCCACCACGCTTGATGTAACGCGTCATTGCAATACGCGCTGCTTCAATCTGTCGGTTAGTGACATACGCCGGTTCTAAAGCTTGAATACCGAAGTCACCAAAGGAAACAGCTGTGCCGCCCTTTGATGCACCACTTCGCGAAGGGTGGTGCTGCTTACGGTGCTTCACACGACGAGGAATTAACATTTATGCACCGGTCCCTTCGGTCTCAGGAACGACTGCAGGTGCTTCTGCGACTGGAGCCACCGGAGTTTCGACTACAGCCGTTGCTGGACGAGGTGTCCCAGCGGTCGACGTTACTTCGCCTCGCTGTGCGCGAGGGGCGGAAGGACGACGTGGACGATCAGCCTTGGGTGCACGTGCGGCCGCAAGTGCTGCTGCCTCACGCTCTGCACGAGAATGAATAACCTCACCCTTGTAGATCCAGACCTTCACACCAAGGCGGCCAAAGGTGGTGGCCGCTTCATGGAAGCCGTAATCAATGTCGGCACGAAGGGTATGCAATGGAACGCGTCCCTCACGATAGAACTCAGAGCGCGACATTTCTGCTCCGCCAAGCCGGCCACCGCATTGGACTCGGATGCCCTTGGCGCCCGATTTCATGGCGGTCTGCATCGCCTTACGCATTGCACGACGGAAAGAGACACGGGCAGCTAACTGCTCGGCAATTCCCTGTGCGACGAGTTGGGCGTCAATCTCGGGGTTCTTTACTTCCAGAATGTTGAGCTGAACTTGCTTGCCAGTGAGCTTCTCGAGCTCGAGGCGAAGCTTGTCTGCTTCCATTCCTCGACGACCGATGACGATTCCGGGGCGTGCAGTGTGCAAATCGATCCGGACGCGATCACGGGTGCGCTCGATTTCAATCTTCGAAACACCGGCACGCTCCATGCCCTTGCTCATCATGCGACGGATTTCGACATCCTCTTTCACATAATCCTTGTACAACTTGTCTGCATACCAACGAGATTTAAACTCAGTAGTAATTCCAAGACGGAAGCCGTAGGGGTTTACTTTTTGACCCATTACTTGGTCGCTCCTTTCTTAGATGCTGACCGCACGTCAGAAACAGAAATGGTGATATGACTTGTTCGTTTGAGAATTCGAAACCCTCGACCTTGAGCACGTGGACGGAAGCGCTTCATTGTTGCGCCTTCATCAACGGTTGCCTCGATGACCCAGAGTTCAGATGCATCGCGAAGAGCTGGGTTCTTCTGCTTGGCATTTGCCACTGCAGAATTAAGGAGTGCGTAGATGTCCTGCCCGGCTGCTTGCGGCGCGAACTTAAGGACAGCGAGAGCTTGGTCGGCCTTCATTCCGCGAACCAAGTTGATAACGCGACGAGCCTTCTGCGGCGTGTGGCGGATGTCGCGCAGAACTGCACGGGCCACCGTCGCTTCAACTGCGCTTTCTTTTGTCTTAGCCACGTGTGGCCCTCCGATCATCCTTTACGTGGCCTCGGAAGGTACGTGTTGGTGAAAACTCGCCTAGCTTGTGGCCGACCATGGCATCTGTTACGAAAACAGGAATGTGTTTGCGGCCATCGTGTACTGCGATGGTGTGACCGATCATCGACGGTGTAATCATCGAGCGGCGTGACCAGGTCTTGATCACGTTCTTGGTGTTATTTGCGTTCTGCGCATCTACCTTCTTGGTGAGATGGCCGTCCACAAATGGACCCTTCTTCAAACTACGTGGCATGAGGGCTCCTACCGCTTCTTATTCGATTTACGACGACGGACAATCATTGAATCGCTTGCCTTCTTCTTGCGGGTACGGCCTTCAGGCTTACCCCAAGGAGTAACTGGGTGACGTCCACCGGAGGTCTTACCTTCACCACCACCGTGCGGGTGGTCAACTGGGTTCATGACAACACCGCGGACTGTTGGGCGAACACCCAACCAGCGCATACGCCCAGCCTTGCCATAGTTGATGTTGGATTGTTCGGCGTTACCGACCTCACCAACAGTCGCACGACAACGAACGTCTACGTTGCGAATTTCCCCAGAAGGCATGCGAAGCTGCGCGTGCGCACCTTCCTTCGCAACTAGCTGAACACTTGCGCCAGCAGAACGAGCGATCTTCGCGCCTCCACCTGGGCGAAGTTCAATGGCGTGAACGACAGTACCTACGGGAATGTTGCGAAGTGGCAAGCTATTGCCTGGCTTGATATCAGCCTTCGGACCATTTTCAACTACGTCGCCCTGTGACAACTTGTTCGGCGCGATGATGTAGCGCTTCTCCCCATCTGCGTAGTGAAGGAGGGCGATACGGGCAGTGCGGTTTGGGTCGTACTCAATATGAGCGACCTTTGCCGGCACACCATCTTTGTCATTGCGAACAAAGTCGATGAGGCGGTAGGCACGCTTGTGCCCTCCACCTTGGTGGCGAACTGTGATTCGACCGGAAGCGTTACGACCACCTTTAGAGTGGATCGGACGCACAAGCGACTTCTCAGGTGTCGTGCGCGTGAGCTCAGCAAAATCTGGAACGCTCGCGCCACGTTGACCTGGGGTCGTGGGCTTTAACTTACGAAGTGCCATTGTCTTTCCCTTGTCCTGTTCCTGTAGCCCCGGTCTCCGTTAGGAAACTGGGCCTCCAAAGATGTCGATGCGGTCGCCGGCTGCTACTTGCACGATTGCTCGTTTGGTGTCCTTGCGCTTTCCATCACCAAAACGCGTGCGCTTGTTCTTGCCTTGACGGTTCATCGTGTTGACACTGATGACCTTTACGCCGAACACCTTTTCGACCGCGATTTTGATCTGGGTCTTATTGGCATCTGGTGCTACCAAGAACGTGTACTTGTTCTCATCTAGCAGCCCGTATGCCTTTTCAGAGACAACTGGGGCTAGTAAAACGTCGCGGTCGTTCATGCGGACACCTCTACTTCACTCTCGAAGGCAACAGCGGTCGTGGCCTTACCCTTTGCAGGTCCAGTCAAGAAATCTTTGATCGCCGCTTCGGAGAAGATCACGTCATCACTTTTTAGGATGTCGTAAGCGTTCAACTGATCTGGGACCAACAAGTGAAGATGATCCGCATTGCGAAGGCTGCGCCACGCAGCGTCCTCCTTGCGAGAGACAACAACCAAGAGATTCTTGCGATCGCTGAACTGACGAACTGCAGCGATAGCGGCCTTAGTTGAAGGAGTTGAAGTAACCGAATCAAGAACGTGAATGCGATCATTGCGTTGACGATCTGAAAGAACACCCTTGAGCGCCGCTGCGATCATTTTCTTAGGGGTTCGCTGATCGTATTTACGAGGGCGAACTGCGTGAGCAACACCGCCGCCGATCTGGTTTGGTGAACGGCTTGAACCCTGACGGGCACGGCCTGTTCCCTTCTGCTTGAACGGCTTCTTCCCACCACCGCTCACTTCGCCACGGGTCTTCGCCTTCTGGGTTCCTTGGCGAGCTGCGGCTAACTGTGCAGTGACGACTTGGTGGATCAAAGGAATATTTGTTTGAGCATCGAAGATTTCTGCCGGCAGATCAACGCTGCCAACTTTCTTTCCCTCGGCGTTCCTAATTTCGAGAGTAAGCGCCATGGTTATGCACCAACCTTTGCTGCTTGGTAAACAACTTCAAAGACTGCTTTCTTTGCAGCTGAACGGATGAAAACGAGCGAGCCGTCGGCCCCTGGAATCGCGCCTTTAATAAGGAGGAGATTCTTCTCCGCATCAACTGAGTGGACCAAGAGGTTCTGGGTAGTGATGCGTTCTCCACCCATACGACCGGCCATGCGCATTCCCTTGAATACACGGCCTGGTGTAGAGCAAGCGCCAATCGAACCTGGCATGCGGTGCTTACGGTCTACACCGTGGGAAGCACCAATACCTTTGAAGCCGTGACGCTTCATTACGCCGGCAGTTCCCTTACCAATGCTTGTCGCTGTGGCGTCTACAAGCTCGCCTGCTTCAAAAACATCAGCGCCAATTTCCTGGCCCAGGGTGTAAGAGGCAGCGTTGGTCGTGCGCAGTTCTGCAACGGAGCGACGTGGTGTCACTCCCGCTTTTGCGTAGTGACCAAGGAGAGGCTTTGAAATCTTCTTTGGGTCGATCGCGCCGTATGCGATCTGGACGGCTACGTAGCCATCGTTTTCAAGGGTGCGCACCTGCGTAACAACGCAAGGGCCTGCTTCAACAACGGTGACTGGCACCATCTTGTTGTTCGCATCGAATACCTGTGTCATACCGAGCTTCTTGCCCAAGATTCCCTTGATGGCAGAGCCCTGCGATTGAGTTGTGACTGATCCGGTAGTTGTCATAGTTGTCTGATCCCCTGATCGCCTAGAGCTTGATCTCGATGTCAACGCCGGCAGGGAGATCGAGACGCATCAAGGAGTCAACCGTTTTAGGGGTTGGGTCGATGATGTCGATGAGGCGCTTATGCGTACGCATCTCGAAATGTTCGCGGCTGTCCTTATATTTGTGAGGAGAGCGAATCACGCAGTACGTGTTCTTCTCGGTAGGTAGCGGCACTGGGCCAGCGACCGTTGCACCAGTGCGTTCAACTGTCTCGACGATTTTCTTCGCCGAAGAGTCAATCACCTCATGGTCGTAGGCCTTGAGCCGAATGCGGATCTTCTGTCCCGCCATTGTCTTCTCCTCTAGTTCTAGTACTGCTTTTAAAGAAACTTAATTTTCATTTTGGCTCGTGACCGACTTTCATCGGCCACGAGGCCTCAATGAGTTCAATTACTTGTTGATCTTGGTAACGCGACCTGCACCAACAGTGCGGCCACCTTCGCGGATAGCGAAGCGGAGTCCTTCCTCCATTGCGATCGGTTGGATCAGTGCAACGGAGATTCCGGTGTTGTCGCCAGGCATAACCATTTCTGTACCTGCTGGCAATGTCACGACGCCAGTGACGTCAGTGGTACGGAAGTAGAACTGTGGGCGGTAGTTGTTGAAGAAGGGAGTGTGACGTCCGCCTTCATCCTTTGAAAGGATGTAGACAGATGCTTCAAACTCGGTGTGAGGAGTGATGGTGCCTGGCTTGCAGACAACCTGACCACGCTCAACATCTTCACGCTTTGTTCCACGAAGAAGAAGACCGACGTTCTCGCCCGCTTGTCCTTCGTCGAGCAACTTACGGAACATTTCAACACCCGTGACGATGGTCTTTGTGCTGCCTGGGCGGATGCCAACGATTTCAACTTCTTCATTGACCTTAACAACTCCGCGCTCGATACGACCGGTGACAACGGTGCCACGACCTGTGATCGTGAAGACGTCTTCAACTGGCATCAAGAATGGCTTGTCGATCTCACGCACTGGCTGTGGGATGAACGTATCCACTGCGTCCATGAGTTCCATGATCTTCAGGCCCCACTGGGCGTCTCCTTCGAGAGCCTTTAGAGCAGAAATGCGCACAATTGGTGTGTCATCTCCTGGGAACTCGTACTTGCTTAGAAGTTCGCGAACTTCCATTTCAACGAGCTCAAGAATTTCTTCGTCATCGACCATGTCAGACTTGTTAAGTGCAACAACAATAGAAGGAACGCCTACCTGGCGAGCAAGAAGCACGTGCTCCTTGGTCTGAGGCATTGGTCCATCAGTTGCAGCAACCACGAGGATTGCGCCGTCCATCTGGGCTGCACCGGTGATCATGTTCTTGATGTAGTCAGCGTGGCCGGGGCAGTCAACGTGTGCGTAGTGACGCTTCTCTGTCTGGTACTCGACGTGCGCGATCGAGATCGTTATACCGCGGGCGCGCTCTTCAGGCGCCTTATCGATCTGATCAAATGGAGTGAATGGGTTTACGGTTGGGAACTTATCGTGCAACACCTTGGTGATCGCAGCGGTAAGAGTGGTCTTACCGTGGTCGATGTGCCCGATGGTGCCGATGTTGACGTGCGGTTTTGTCCGCTCGAACTTCGCCTTTGCCACTTTTGGTCCTCTTTCCTTTGGTTTAGTGCTTCAGTTAGGGTTTTTTAGTTTTGGTAGATCGTTGGGACTACTCGCCCCGAGCTTTGGAGATGATGTCCTTCGCTACGCTTGCCGGAACTTCGGCATACGAATCGAACTGCATGCTGTAACTCGCGCGACCTTGTGTTCTAGAGCGGAGATCTCCGACATAGCCGAACATCTCCGACAATGGAACTAGCGCCTTAACAATGCGGGCACCTGACCGCTCGTCCATGGCCTGAATTTGACCACGACGACTATTGATATCGCCGATGACATCGCCCATGAAATCTTCAGGGGTAATTACTTCAACGGCCATTACTGGTTCGAGAATTGCAGGGTCAGCAAGTTTCGCTGCCTCCTTAAACGCTGCGATACCGGCAATCTTGAAGGCCAATTCGGATGAGTCAACATCGTGGTAGGCACCGTCAAGGAGAAGGACGCGCACATCGGTGAGTGGATATCCAGCAAGTGGGCCTGACGTCATGGCCTCTCTGCAACCCGCATCAACTGAAGGAATATATTCCCTGGGGATGCGACCACCGGTGACTTTGTTAACGAATTCGTATCCACCCTCGACTGATCCCTTAGGAAGTGGCTCAATCGCAATCTGAATCTTTGCGAACTGACCAGAACCACCGGTCTGCTTCTTGTGGGTGTAGTCGTGACGCTCGACTGCTTTGCGCAGAGTTTCGCGGAAGGCAACCTGAGGCTTGCCGACGTTGGCATCGACGCCAAATTCACGACGCATGCGCTCAACCGTAATTTCCAAGTGGAGCTCGCCCATTCCCGCGATGATGGTCTGACCAGTCTCTTCATCAGTCTTGACACGGAAAGTTGGGTCTTCTTCGGAGAGACGCTGGATTGCGATGCCAAGTTTTTCCTGGTCGCTCTTGGTTTTTGGCTCAATAGCAACGGAAATAACTGGATCCGGAAAGTCCATGGATTCAAGAATTACTGGCTTGGCGATATCGCAAAGGGTCTCACCAGTCGTGGTGTTCTTAAGGCCCATGACGGCAACGATCATTCCAGCGCCAGCACTTTCGCGTTCTTCGCGCTTGTTGGCGTGCATCTGATAAATCTTTCCTATGCGCTCTTTGCGATCCTTATTGCTGTTAAGGACAGCCGAACCGGTTTCAAGAACGCCAGAGTAAATACGGATGAAGTGAAGTTTTCCAAGGTGTGGATCGGACATGATCTTGAATGCAAGAGCAGAGAATGGCTCCTTGTTATCCGGGTGACGGATAACTTCTGCCGTTCCGTCCCCACTCATACTGTGTCCGATAATAGACTCAACATCAAGTGGACTTGGAAGGTAGCGAGTTACTGCATCGAGCATTGGCTGTACGCCCTTGTTCTTAAAGGCAGAACCACAAAGAACAGGAACAGCCTTGGCTGCCAAGGTTGCGCGACGAATTCCGTCGATTATTTCTTGCTCAGAAAGCTCGACACCGTCTAGGTACTTCTCCATGATCTGGTCATCTGACTCTGCAAGAGCCTCAACGAGATCGTGACGGGCTTGCTTGCATTTCTCAGCCAAGTTCGCAGGAATGTCCTCGACGAGGTAATCCTCGCCCTTCTTGGTCTCTCCTGGCCATACAAGTGCCTTCATCGCGATGAGGTCGACAACACCGAGGAAGTCTGCCTCATTGCCGATTGGAACCTGAAGCACGAGTGGCTTTGCGTTAAGACGAGAAACAATCATGCCAACGCACATATCGAAGTTTGCACCGGTGCGATCAAGCTTGTTGACGAAACAAATTCGAGGAACACTGTAGCGATCGGCTTGGCGCCAGACTGTCTCAGACTGTGGTTCCACACCGGCAACTCCGTCGAAGACAGCAACTGCGCCGTCGAGTACGCGTAGCGAGCGCTCTACCTCGATGGTGAAGTCAACGTGACCAGGTGTATCAATGATGTTGATGAGGTAGTCGTGCCACATACAGGTAGTGGCAGCGGAGGTAATGGTGATTCCGCGCTCTTGTTCCTGCTCCATCCAGTCCATGGTGGCTGCGCCCTCATGAACTTCACCGATCTTGTAGTTGATTCCAGTATAAAAAAGGATGCGCTCTGTGGTCGTAGTTTTGCCCGCGTCGATGTGAGCCATGATCCCGATGTTACGGACCTTGGCTAGGTCGATGTTATCTGCGGCCACTTATTAGCTCCCTCTAGTTCTTTTTCGTCTGGGTCTTTAGTTAAATATTCGTTCGGTACGCGTTTACCAGCGGTAATGCGCGAAAGCCTTGTTGGCTTCTGCCATCTTGTGTGTGTCCTCACGGCGCTTTACTGCAGCTCCGAGACCATTGCTGGCGTCAATGAGTTCATTGGTTAGGCGCTCTGCCATCGACTTTTCGCGACGTGCGCGTGAGAAGTCAACCAACCAACGAAGGGCAAGAGTTGTCGAGCGGCCAGCCTTAACTTCCACTGGCACCTGGTATGTGGCGCCGCCAACGCGACGTGACTTAACTTCGATCGCGGGCTTGATGTTGTCCAGGGCGCGCTTCAAAGTGATGATTGGATCAACTTGAGTCTTTGCGCGGCAGCCTTCAAGTGCATGGTAAACAATTGCTTCAGCAGTGGAACGCTTGCCGTGAAGCAGAATTTTATTGATTAAGGCAGTAACAACTGGAGAGTTGTATACGGGATCAGCAATTACGGGTGACTTGACCGCAGGTCCTTTACGTGGCATTAGGAAGCCTTCTTCTCTCTCTTGGTGCCGTAACGGCTACGTGACTGCTTACGATTCTTTACACCTTGGGTATCAAGGGATCCACGAATGATCTTGTAGCGAACGCCAGGCAGATCCTTCACACGACCACCACGGACAAGAACAATGGAGTGCTCTTGCAAGTTGTGACCTTCACCGGGGATGTATGCCGTAACTTCCATACCGCTGGTCAAACGCACACGTGCAACCTTACGAAGTGCAGAGTTCGGCTTCTTCGGTGTCGTTGTATAAACGCGAGTGCAAACACCGCGACGCTGAGGACTTCCCTTGAGCGCAGGTGTACTTGTCTTCGTGGTTTTTTCCGCGCGACCACGACGAACCAGCTGTTGAATTGTTGGCATCTTTCTCCATTCATGACGACGTCTAAAGTCGAAAGACTTTTACGTCTGATGACACTGCGCCTATTTACGCTCAACTACCGACCCACGCGGTCGGGTGTGTTGCCCGATTCACGCAGACACCGCCTAAATATGTAGGCGGGCATCAGCAGAGAAGCTCTAAAGAAGAGCAGGCGGAGAGCGTAACCCAACCGCCCTGCCAAGGTCAAAACGAGGGTTTTACTCCTATTTTCGGCAAATGACCCGCTAAGACTCGCCGTGACTTTCCATACCTATTACTTACCTGCCATTACTAGCATGAGCAGTCAGGTGTTCAGGGTCTGGACCAGAAGGAGCCGAGGGCAAATGAGTGGGCATGAGCACGCTTCCAACCGAAGTCGGCTGAGTTTGGCCCTGGCGATAACCTCAACGATCCTGCTCACCGAGATCGTCGGCGCGCTCCTTACGGGGAGCTTGGCCCTCCTCGTCGATGCTGCCCACATGCTTACTGACGCTGGAGGCCTTCTCCTGGCCCTATTCACGGCAAATCTGGCTACAAAACCCGCCAATACGCGCCGAACCTGGGGGTATGGCAGGGCCGAAGTCCTCTCAGCGACTGCTCAGGCGACGATCCTGCTGGGAATGGGCGTTTTCGTACTGATTGAAGGGGTCAGGCGCCTGATTCACCCACCCGAAATCCCGACAACTTCCCTTGCTATCTTCGGAGCAATCGGACTCGTGGGAAACCTTGCCTCTATCGCCGTTCTTTTGCAGGCCCGAGATAGCAACTTCAACCTTAAGGCCGCCTTCCTTGAAACGGTCAATGACGCTCTCGGGTCGGCAGCCGTTCTGGTGGCTGCCGTGATGATTGCCATCACGGGGTGGACTCGCGCAGATGCCGTGGTTGCCATCCTCATCGGGATTCTCATCCTTCCCCGCACAATCAAACTCCTTTGGGCGACCGTGGACGTCCTTCTAGAATCCACGCCTCGCGGGTTGAATCTGGAATCAATACGCGCCCATATTCTGGAAATTCCTCACGTGCTCTCCGTGCATGACTTGCACGCAACACAGATCTCTATGGGGCTACCTGTATTGACTGCACATGTAGTCGTTGAAGACGAATGTTTCCTCGATGGGCACGCTTCTTCTATTATCGATGAGCTTCAACGATGTGTCGCCGAGCATTTTGACGTGCAAATTGAGCATTCGACTTTCCAACTTGAGCGCGACGCCCACGCAGAACATGAATACCCAACGCACAAATAGATCCTGGTTCTAATTCGCACAAGCGCCTTCGACGGCCGGAAATGGAGATGATGAGTACCAGCATTGACAGTTATGCCAAAAAGAAGAACAGAGAACAGGAAGGTGCTCATTTTCTTCCTCCCTCATCCGACCAAGAAATCATCTCACTTGACTCACTCTTTGAATGCGAATCGAGTGCAAGTGAGAATGCAATTTTGGTGCAAATAATCCCTATGCAGCACATCAAAATTGTAGATAATCTTGAGCATGGCCAACAACAATTCCCCTGAAATCTCAACACCTTCACAAGCAGCTTGGGAACTTTGGCACGCTAGGCGCCTTGCTTCGGTCACATCACCCACTGTGACTGTTTCAAAACAGGAAAGGCGGGATCTCACGCCGTGCCTTTCGAATACGTGCGTGAGACTCCGGGTCCCGTAATTTGGCTGAGCCTGGAGAGATCGAGGTATCTATCGAAGCAATCGAATACACCCTTGACGCTTTTGACGGTGATCGAGAATCCCGATTCGCGCGGGCGAGAAAATGCCACTTTTCGCACCAACTACGAAATCCATTGACCCTTCAATACCCACACCAAGACATACCGGCTAAGGAGAAAATAAATGGTTAGAAAGCATGGAAAGAAGATCGGCTGGCTTGGCGCGGCCCTTGCCCTTACCTTCATCCTGGCCGCGTGTAGTTCAAACCCAAACATCACTACAACCGCTGCAAGCTCTGATGCAACGATAAACATTGGTTCGCAATACGAACCACAGAACTTGGATAACACGGGTGGTGGCGGGCAGGGAGTCAACGAAGCCCTCAACGGCAACGTTTACGAAGGTCTCTTTAGCCTGGCTGATTCTGGCAAGGTTGAAAACCTTCTGGCCATCGATTACAAAGTGAGTTCCGATGGTCTCACTTACACCTTCACTCTTCGTGACGGTGTCACATTCCACTCCGGCAAAACACTTACAAGCGCAGATGTGAAGTACAGCATTGAGAAAGTGACTGCTGCGAAATCTCAATCAGCACGCAAGAGTTCCTTTGACATGATCGCATCGATTGCAACTCCAGATGCGAAGACGCTTGTCGTCACTCTCAAAACGAGATCCATTTCCTTTGTCTATAACCTCAGCTACATCTGGATCATCAACGCAGATGCCACAGACATCACAGCAAAGGAAGACGGAACCGGCCCCTACACGCTTATAGAATGGAAGCACGGATCGACCCTGTCCCTTACACGCTTTGAAAAATACTGGGGCACCGCCGCGGCAAACAAAGTTGTAGTCTTCCACTACTTCACCGATGCAACTGCGCTTAACAATGCTCTGCTCACTCATGCTGTCGATGTTGTAACTGCGGAACAGAGCCCCGATGCCTTGACACAGTTCAAGAATTCAAACTTCAAGATCAATAACGGTCAGTCGACCACCAAACTCTTGCTAGTGTTCAACGACCGTGTTGCACCATTTAATAGGGTTCTAGTCCGCAAAGCGATCACTTCCGCCATTGACAATAAGAAACTGCTCCACTCAATCTGGGGAGATTACGGCACGCTGATCGGCTCGATGGTTCCGCCTACCGATCCTTGGTATGAAGACCTCACCAAGGTAAACCCGTACGATCTCACCTTGGCCAAGAAGGAATTGACGCAGGCCGGCTACCCACGTGGATTCACTTTCAGGCTGGATACCCCAAGCTATGACCCACACCCAGCTGCTGCGACCTTCATCAAGTCAGAACTCGCCAAGGTGGGAATCACCGTGAATATCAACATCATTACGGCCGACCAGTGGTACACGCAGGTGTACCAGAAGTTGGATTATGCAGCGACGATGCAAGAGCATGTCAACGATCGCGACGTGGTCTGGTACGGAAACTCTGATTTCTATTGGGGTTACAACAATCCGAAGGTAACCGACCTCATCAACAAGGCTGAGCAGGCAAGCACCACCACGGAACAGGCCGATCTGCTCAAGCAAGCCAACAGAATCATCGTTAATGAAGCTGCCAGCGACTGGATCTACCTCTACCCCCAGATCGTGGTTGCTTCAACTACGATTTCGGGTTACCCAATCAACGGCCTCAATTCGCAGTTCTACGCGTTTGGCATTGCCAAGAACTAATACACGCGCGTACCGCCACCCTTGCCGATCGCTGAACGCTGGAAGGTAAACCTTCCAGATTCAGCATCGGGAGTCGGCAGAGAATCAACGAGCGGAATCAAAATTTCTTCAGCAACTCCGTAAATGCGGCGAAGTTCGCCCACTGGATCTGGATGTTCATCCACTCGAAGATCGAGTATGGGAAAAGCTTGCGATCCATAAACCTTGAGTGCAGCAGACTGGCGACCGCGCTTGTCGCCTCCGGCGGCTTCGCCTGCGCTCAACGCCAACAGCAGACGTTTGGATAAAGGCTGAGAATCATCTGATTCAAAACTATCACGCATAGCCGTGAGGGTTTCAGCTCCCACCAACATATTCCCAACAAGTACGTAATTCGATCCTGTCACATGTCCGCGCCACGAATCGCATTCTTCCCCTGTAAAGGCTGCGCTTTCGCCCTTGTTATCCACTATGCCCACTTGGCGGAATTCAATTCCTGCGTCAATACCCTTGAGGTATTCAAGCGTTTCATTCGCGCCGTGACCCGCTGCCAAATAGTCCAAACCCGAAATGCCAAGTTGAGGGTTTATATATGCCTGGCTCGCTATTGCCCCTACATTGTTTTTAACAAACACACATAACGCACCAACTGCAATAAATTTCGTTGAGATGGCCATTCCAAGTTCGCCAGTGCGACTACATCGTGCTGCAATTGAAAAAGTATTGAACTTCATTTGCATATCTCCTAAGTGAATGTACTTAGCGGGTGCTCCTTTACGCGTGCTTATAAGTATACAGAAAATATGCAAAAAATAATTCTTATACATTTCGGCGAAGTAGCAATTTGTAACGATAAGTTACAAGAAGTGACGCCACTTACACCAACTCACTTTTTTCGATAACCTTCGCAAATGAGCGGCCATGAATTACTCCGCTATATCCGCAATAGCGTAATCGGTGATGACCGAACTATCAATGGCCCTTATGGTCTTCGTAGAGTTACTTATGCAGATTACACAGCTAGCGGACGTTCGCTAACTTTCATCGAAGATTTTATTCGCAATGAAGTGATGCCTCGGTATGCCAACACACACACAGAAGCAAGTGGAACAGGATTGCAGACAACGCGACTTCGAGAAGACGCGCGAGAAATCATCCGCAAGTCCGTAGGCGCTACTTCCGAAGATGTCGTGATTTTCGCAGGCTCAGGTGCGACGGGTGCCATTGATAAGTTGGTCGGCATTCTCAACATTCGAATCCCCACCGACCTTGATCTACATTGGAAATTCTCTGACCAGATCCCAAAAGACCAAAGACCGGTGGTTTTCATCGGCCCATTCGAGCATCACAGCAATGAACTCTCCTGGCGCGAGTCAATTTGCGATGTAGTAACCATTCATGAAGATGAGAATGGCCATGTTGACCTCAAACACTTGGAGAGCGAACTTCGCAATTATGCAAAAAGGGCCCTAAAAATAGGTTCCTTCTCGGCTGCAAGCAACGTCACCGGGATAATTACGGATACGAATGCTGTTTCCCAACTCCTTCACGAACACGGCGCATTAGCATTCTGGGATTTTGCGGCGGCAGCGCCATACGTAGAAATAAACATGCACCCAGAGAATCCAAGCCATCGCAAGGATGCAATCTTTATAAGTCCTCATAAATTCGTCGGCGGCCCTGGGACCCCAGGTGTCCTAGTCCTTAACCATGCCGTAGCTCATAACACGGTTCCAGTGGTCCCAGGTGGTGGAACCGTTGCTTACGTAAACTCGCTTGATCATCGCTACTTGCTCGACCCAACGCATCGAGAAGAGGGCGGAACTCCTGCAATCATTGAATCCATTCGCGCCGGGTTGGTTTTTCAGCTCAAAGATGCAGTGGGAATTGCTGCAATCCGAACAGCAGAGGAAAACTTCCTGACAAGAGCAATCCAGGCATGGAGTGAGGAGCCTCGGATTGAACTCCTTGGCAATCTACAGGCCAAACGGCTCTCAATTCTCTCCTTTGTAATCCGCGTTCCTTCTGGAAAACTTCTTCACCACAATTTTGTGGTCGCTCTTCTCAATGATCTCTTTGGAATTCAATCGCGTGGAGGGTGCTCTTGCGCAGGGCCTTACGGGCATCGGTTGCTCGGCATCGACTTAACGAGGAGCCATGAGATTGAGGAAGAAATCACTGGTGGCTGCGAAGGGATAAAGCCCGGCTGGGTAAGGATCAACTTCAACTATTTCTTCTCCGATATCGTCGTCGACTACCTTATTTCTGCAGTGGCTTTTGCGGCTGAACAAGGCCACCTCTTTCTCGCCGACTACAGTTTCGATCCCGACACAGGTATTTGGCACCATCGTAATGGACCAGCGGAACCAGCATTGCGTTTGCGCGAAATTTCATATGCCGTAAATGGTCAGATGAAATACCCAATTCACAATGATCGCGCGCCAGAAAGTGAACTAGCCGTCTACCTTGAGACTGCCCGAAAATTAGCACTGGAACGTGAGTCCCGCTTATCACCAATGCAGACACCCGCCGCCTCCACAATGAGTGACCGTTTCGAATCGCTACGTTGGTTCGAACTCCCCCAAGCCTGCCTCATACAAGAATAAGGACAACAAATGACCTCGCACTCCGAATGGGAAAAATGGCGTTCTGCTCGATTAGCCTCGGTCGTAGCTCCCACCGGCAATCTCGCCTTAATCGAAACACGGTGGCAAGAAAGTGATCGGGAAATTTCCCTGGAGGATGCACTCTCTGGCCTTCCAAACACGGTAACAGCTACCAAGACGTCGCAAAGAAATTTCGACGGGGAAGTAATCGCGCGAGGAATTCGCCTCTGGGACTCCCAATCTCTGGCTATCCGTTCGTTCGAGACAACTGATGTTTATCCTTTTGACCCAAACTGGGTCATTGAAGCGACATATGTAGAGCATCCCGAGGCACTCCCGGTGGCCTTTGAGCATGCTCAAGACAACGGTGGCACTCGAGAACTAGTGGTACCTGGTGAAATCATGATGGTATTGGATGGCATCAAATACGTATTGAGTGCCTTTGATGATGGAGATAAGTTGCTGCTTGTCTTTGCCGATCCAACCAACGGCCAAGAAACATACTCGGCTGGGAGATTTCTCTTCGTCTACCCGCCCGAAGAATCTGATCACATCACTCTCAATTTCAATAAGGCATTTGTACCACCTTGTGGCTTCTCATCTCAGTACAACTGTCCAATGCCGCCTCCACAGAATCGCCTTCACATTCCTGTCCGCGCAGGGGAGCGAAATCCAATTTTCCGAAACGGATACAAAGTTAGTCAATGACGCCTGCAACCAAGTAATACAACTACCAACCTATAAGGGGAATCATGAAAACAAGTAAGCGAAGCATGAAGTTCGGAGGAATCACGCTTGCGGCTGCTATTGCCGTATCCATGACCTTCGGCAGTACGAGCGCAAGCGCTGCGAGCTCCGATGCCACCATCAATATCGGATCCCTCCACGAAGTCCAGAATCTAGATAACACCGCCAACGGTGGAGCAGGTTTGACCGAGGCATTCACCGGCAACGTATATGAAGGCTTGTTCAAGCTCAGCGACACCGGCAAGGTCGAGAACCTGCTGGCTAAGAGCTACAAAGTTAGCAACGGCGGTCTTACCTACACCTTTAATCTTCGAAGTGGAGTGAACTTCCACTCCGGCAAGGCGATGACTTCTGCCGACATCAAGTACAGCCTCGAGAAGGTCATCGCTGATGGATCGCAATCACCACAGAAAGGCGCACTTAGCATCATTTCCTCGATTCAAACGCCAAATCCAAGTACCGCAATTGTCAACCTTTCTAAGAAGTCAATCTCCTTGACCTACAACCTCACGTACGTGTGGATCGTCAACTCTGCGATCAAGGACATGACATCTACAGAAGATGGAACAGGTCCATACAAGTACACCGCATGGACTCGTGGGTCATCCATTTCATTGACCCGTTTCGACGGATATTGGGGTGCGAATGCTAAGAACAAACTGGTTGTCTTCCATGAGTACACGGATGGAACCGCCCTTAACAATGCCCTCCTGAGCCATGCGGTGGACATCATCACCAGCGAGGGAAACCCAGATGCGCTAGCGCAGTTCAAGAACTCAAGCTTCCTGATCACCAACGGCTTATCAACGAACAAGCAATTGATCATCTTTAACGACAAAGTCGCGCCATTCAACAAGGCGCTGGTACGTAAGGCAGTCACCTCCGCAATTGACAAGACAAAGTTACTTTCCTCGATCTGGGGAGATTACGGCACAGTCTTGAGTTCGGTCATGACCCCTATCGATCCCGGTTATGAAGAGCTCACACATCTAAATCCTTACGACTTGACCTTGGCCAAAAAGGAATTGGCAAAGGCTGGCTATCCAAAGGGCCTCACGTTCACACTCGATACCCCAAATGACGATCCACACCCTGCCGCTGCTGCCTTTATCCAGTCTTCACTGGCTCAAATTGGCATCACGATGAAGATTAACATCATCACCACAAGCCAGTGGTTCGACAAGATCTACAAAAAACGTGACTACACCGCGACGATTCAGAATGTTCTGAGCGGCCGCAATATCGGCTGGTATGGAAACCCTGACTTCTTTTGGGGCTACAACAATCCACGAGTGACTGCGCTGGTTAACCAATCTGAGGCGGCAAACACTCTTGGTGCGCAGGCCGAACTCCTCAAAAGAGCTAATAGGATCGTCGTGACTGATGCAGCGAGTGATTGGCTGTACCTTTATCCTCTGATTGTGGTTTCATCATCATCACTATCTGGTTACCCGATCAATGGAATAAACTCACAATTCTATGTTTACAACATAACAAAAAATTAGTGGATAATTTCAACTTATAGGTGAAGTACATCTCCAACCCAGATCTCCAAAGCGAGCATCTGGGTTGGAGATGGCTTTTAGCTTCCGATGGGATAGAAGAAGGGAGTGCCAATGATTAAATATGTCATACGACGATTGATGGTGCTCCTCGTTTCACTCTATGTAGCTAGTACTTCCCTATTCGTCTTGCTACGTCTTCTGCCGGGAGATCCCGCCAACGCTCTACTCACAGTTGGATCCACACCCGAACAAGTCGCCGCCGCACGGCACAGCGTAGGATCAGATCTGCCTTTGATTCAACAATATTATCATTGGCTTAAAAATCTCTCCACCTTCCACTTTGGTACATCGCTGATTGGCAACGTATCTGTTGGACCCGAAATCAACTCTCGCCTCTCTGTGACGGTGCCCTTAACGCTCATCTCCTTTGTCATCACGATTTCAATTGCAGTGCCTATTGGTTTTATCGCGGCTTACAAAGCGAAGACATGGTATGGCGCGATTCTTAATAGTGTTTCCCAACTGGGTATAGCCGTTCCCGTTTTCTGGGTCGGTGTTATCCTAATTCTCATTTTCGCCCTACGATTCATGATTTTCCCCGCCGGCGGATTCCCGCCAACAGGCTGGAGTAACCCTGGGCAAGCAATTCGTTCACTGATCCTTCCAGTTGGCACTATTACTCTTGTGATGTCCGCGTCTCTAACCCGATACGTCCGCTCGGCCACTTTGGATGTACTAAATAGCGATTACCTGCGCACTTCGAGATCCCTTGGATCATCCTTCATGGAAGCAATGTGGCGCCACGGCGTTCGGAATGCAGCATCCCCCGTCGTATCGATTCTCGGAATGGAGCTTGCGACAACCTTTATCGGTGCGGTCGTCGTAGAGAGTGTTTTCGCCCTGCCAGGACTTGGAAGTTTGCTCGTACAGGCAATCGCCCAGCGAGATTACCCAATTATTCAAGGTGTTCTCTTTGTGAGCACAATGGCCGTGCTGGTGATTGGTTTCTTGGTAGATCTTACTCAACGCTTCATTGATCCTCGCATGAGCAAGTCACTGGCAGGGAAGGGCGCGTAGAGAATATGAAAAAGCGTCACACCCTTCCGTTGATCATCGGGGCCACTCTTGTCGGCTTCATCGCCATCATGGCTCTTATTTCAATTTTCTGGACTCCTTACTCCGTTGGCGACATGACGGGTGGACGACTTGGCCCCCTAAGCCCTCATCACTGGCTTGGCACCGACAAACTCGGTCGCGATCTCCTATCACGCGTCATGATTGGTGCTCGAATCGCGATTACAGTCGGATTTTGCTCCGTGCTCATCGGTGCAATCCTCGGGGTGGTTTTTGGCTTAGTCGCTGGATTCGCTCAGAGCTGGGTGGATGAATCTTTCTCGGCGATGTTTGATATTTTGATCGCATTCCCAACACTTCTTCTAGCAATGCTCATCGTTGCTGCAAGGGGGGCTTCTATAACTTCAGCTATTGTCGCGATTGGTATTGGAATGTCTGCGATCGTGGCAAGACTCACGCGCCTCCTCGTTAAACGAGTGCTCGCGAAAGATTTCATTACCGCATCTAGAGCCTCTGGAACTTCTTGGGCGCGAATAATATTCATCCATGTCCTGCCAAATATCTGGACGACCCTCATAGTCACCTTCGCCCTTCAATTTGGTTTCGCCGGATTGACAGAGGCGAGCCTTTCCTATCTTGGCCTAGGCGCGCCTCCACCGAATGCATCATGGGGAAGCTTGTTGCAGGAAGCGCAGGCGACCGTGCTCACCTCCCCGGTTGCCGCTATCGCACCGGGCGTGCTACTTGTCTGTTTGGTTATAGGCATGAATTTGATTGCTGATGGATTACGAGACGTCGCCGATCCGACTTTACGGCGGTCGCGATGAACGTACTGGAGGTTCATGACCTTTCCGTTGAGACAGGAGACGATTACAAAGTCGTCTCACATGTTTCATTCTCAGTCGCGCCCGGCGAGCGCCTAGGCCTGATAGGAGAGTCCGGTTCTGGAAAATCCATGACCGCACTGGCAGTAATGGGCCTTCTCCCCGCCGAATTGAAAGCATCTGGCAGTTTGCTCCTAAGCAACGGCAAAGATGCACTAATGCAGATTGTCGGCGCTGCCGAAAAAGACCTCAACGAAATTCGGGGCACCGTCGCAAGCATCGTTTTCCAAGAACCACTCACTGCTCTCGATCCACTGATGAAGATCGGCCGCCAACTCTCTGAACCTCTCCGACGCTGGCAGGGCCTGAAGGGCGAAGAGCTTAACGAGGCAATCATTGCCGCCCTTACCGAAGTGCGTATCAACAAACCAGGACGAATTGCCTCCTCCTATCCATATGAAATATCGGGAGGCGAACGCCAAAGGGCAGCCATTGCCATGGCGCTTGCATGCGAGCCTTCACTTTTGATTGCCGACGAACCTACAACAGCATTGGATGTGACCGTTCAGGCAGAGGTTCTCGATCTTCTTGACGCGATAGTTGCAAAGCGGGGGATGTCATTACTCTTCATCAGCCATGATCTAGCCGTAGTCTCAAAAATTACCGATCACGTTCTAGTCATGAAAGACGGCTCAGTTGTGGAATCTGGCTCACTTCGCGATGTCCTGCGATCGCCACGACACCCCTACACGCGCGATTTAGTGGCCAGCGCTAAGGAACTTGATAACGCGCTGGACATCGCAAAGAAAGGTGCAGGGAGCTGATGACATCGCCAATTCTTGAAACCCGTCATCTCAACTTCTCATACAACTTCGGAGTTCCAATCCTCAATAATGTAAACATCTCCATCATGAAGGGCAAGAATGTTGGCCTTGTCGGTGAGTCTGGATCTGGCAAGAGCACTGTCCTTCGCCTACTCCTTGGCATTCACCGTCCGACGCAGGGTCAAATACTCTTCGCAGGCGAAGAGCTCTCCCTAAAAAATAGGGAACAGGCACGTAGATTCCGAAGCCAAGTACAAGTTGTCTTTCAAGATCCATATTCTTCGCTTGACCCTCGGCAACGGGTGGATCGACTAATTGCCGAACCACTTCGCTCTCTTGGTCTTGCTAAAGATGCAAATTCCGGAGGCAACCGAGCAAGCATCAGTGCGTGGACTGAAAACGAAGTAGTAGAAGCCCTTAGGTCGGTAGGCCTGCCCGCTGATTCAGCGAAGCGATACCCGGATGAATTCTCGGGCGGTCAACGCCAACGTATTGCAATCGCTCGGGCGATTGTCTGCAAGCCTCAAGTGCTTCTCGCGGACGAGCCAGTAAGTGCCCTCGATGTGTCGACTCGAGTACGCGTCATCGACCTTATTGCCGATCTGGGAGCCACAAAAGGACTTACGATCGTCATGGTTTCGCACGACCTTGCTGTAGTTGCCGCCCTTTGCAAGCAAAGTATTGTTCTCGAAAGAGGAGTGGTCGTGGAGCAGGGGGAGACCGCAATGGTTCTAGGAGCCCCAGGCCACCCATACACGCAGAAACTTATTGAGAGTCTGCCCCGTCTACCAGTTTAATTAATGAGTATGAATTAGTTTCCATCCCAGCGGGACATCTCCACTTCAAAAGGGTCGAGTCCCATCGGACCAAGGCGAAGTGCGTAAGCGTGGAATTTTTTTAGCGAAAAGTTGGCACCCAATCGCTTTGTTGCCTCTTCCCGTGAGTTCATCCACACTCGCTCGCCCACTTTGTAGGAAATAGCTTGACCGGCTAATCCAAGGTACCTATCTATCTCGCTCTTGGCGAATTCACGTTCAAGGAGTGCGTGGCTAACCAGTAAATCACTCGCGGATTCGGCAGTCCACACTTTCCCGTTCTCGTCCTTGTATCCCAAATGCATTCCAATATCCACAACTACACGAACTGCTCGCCAAGCCTGGGCCGAAAGATAACCCATTTCAAACCCAGGATCTTCGAAGGCGCCAAGTTCGTCCATGAGTCGTTCTGCATAGAGAGCCCACCCTTCGCCATACCCGCTTGTCCATGCTTCAGTTCGCTGGAAGCGAGTCAATCGGTCCTTCTCAATAGTTACTGTGGCAACTTGCAGATGGTGGCCTGGGACTGCTTCGTGGTACCACATCGTTGGAATTCGCCACCAATTGAATTCATCTTTGCCCAGCGTCGGAAACCATGTTGATCCAGAACGTGATAGATCTTCACTCGGTGGCATGTAGTAAGGCGCCGCTGCACTCCCCTCTGGAGCAAGACGGGCATCGCAGAATTTGATTCGGTCATCGATGTCAAAATAAACGCCATCCATCTGTTTCGTTGCCGCTTCAGTAAACTCTTTCAATTTCTCAAGAAGCGTATCCGAGCCCTTTACCAAATATTTCTTGTCGTTATCCAAATAATTAGCAACTTCTTGCAGTGACGTTGCATCTGGTTTGATTCTCAATGCCACTTTCCACATTCGCTCGTTTATTCGGGCAAGATCCTTCAAGCCCCATTCATACGTCTCGCGCAGATCAAGATCGGCACCTGTGTAATGACGTGCCCATGCTGAATACCTCTCTGCCCCTACCCCGTCTTTATCGTTCGCTTCCGAAAAGTAGTTGGTTCTCAACCACTCGCCCATTTCTCCTGCGGATTTATCCGCCGAAGCCGCGGCAGTATGAAGTTCTGGGTACTTGTTATCAAGATCAATTCTCTTAGCAATTCCAGAATACGCCCCTTCCGAAAAGGCTTTCAGCTGATCAGCAACTCCTATTACTTGACGTTTCGATACGCACTTGCCTATCTTGGCGAGATCGCCCAAGCAAGACCGCCATGAATCATGCGCTGATCTCACCGCATTAAATCTGAGCGTTATGTTTTTGATCTCTTCGGCACTCTCATGAGGCATCATTTCAAATACCTGTCGGATTGCTATAGCAGGCGAATAAATGACTGCGCAAAGCATCTGATTTTCATATGAATCATAAAGCGCCAGCTCTGAAGTCAACCGTTCCTGCATAACGGCAGCGGCGACTCGATCATTCTCATCTTGGGGTTTCGTGTCGGCAAGCTTTCGCAACGTTTCTCGGATTAATGCCGGTTTCCTTTTTGAACCTTCTAGCGAGAAATCATCGAGTAGATGGTCATATCCAGGAATGCCCAAGAATGTCGCGGTCATCGGACTGAGTTTCGCTGATTGGGTTATGTATTCATCGCTCAGTTCGAAAATAGCAGATTGATGCGCAATGGTCATTGTGTATGTTTACCAGAGTTCGAATGACTTGTCGAGGCACACTCGCATATTTCCAAAGACACTAAGACCCAAAATGCTAACACCATTCTTTAACGTCTATTCTTCAGTCGTAAGCAATAACTCCAGTCCATGTCCCTTTCCGCGATGATTTTCGGCTTGTCTGAAAAGCAGGCGTGGGGTACCCATGTCAAATGGAAGCATCTCCTTGGTCAAAACAACCCCCTCACTTCAAAAATAGAAGTGTGAACAAAGAGGCGTTAAGACTCGCCAGTAATTTTTTAGGCGAAGTTAAGAGTTCTCTCTGCGCTGTCTGCGCCTTGACAGGATTACGTGAAGCGAAGCTGCGCTAACGAGGACCAAGCCTAGGCCGGCGCCACCCATCCATTGCGAAGCTGCAAGCCCAAAAAAAATAGCTAGAAGAACGTGCGCAATAATAATGACGGCGCCAAGTGAGCCTGCAATCGTGGCACCTTTAAATGTACGGATATTCATTTCAAGAATCCTTTCCTTCGTTTCTTTCGATGGGCACGATTGCACGAGCGATAAAATCAATTTCCTTCCACATGGATTCCACCTCACCCACACCTCCGTGCAGGTAGCGCTGGAAGGCATGGTCGTGGCAGACACTGATGATGGTTGAAGCGGCGGCGTGGCAATCTGCCTGCAGTGAAATCCGGCCGAGCTCGCGCTCAGCAAGTAAGTACCGCTCAACAAGATAGATAGGGTTGAAAGAAATGTGTGTCTTCGTCGTCTCCTCCTGAAGTGCACCAAGTAGTTCGGTGTCGGAGAAGGCGGCACCGATGAGTGGCACTACTTCATCCAAAATATTTCCTGCTTGACGAACCACATCCCGTAAATTTCCCTCGACGCTTCCTTTTCCCGCCTGCAAAGTCAGGTCGGCTACTGGCTGAGAGAGCACTTGGATACGTCGAAGGATGGCCTGTGCGAGCAATTGAAGTCTGTCGTCAAAGTAGTTGTAGAGAGTGCCGGCTGCAATTCCTGCCTCCGTGGCTATCACCCGAGTGGATGCACCAGCCAGCCCATCACTTTGGATCACTCGCAGAGCGGATTCGAGAATGTGCTCTCGTATCGCTTCCGCCTCTCCACCTGTAGAGGCAAGAATCTTTTTGGAGAGCGGTCTAGGCATCTCGTCTACTTTCATATAGGACAGCGGCGAACACAATGACTACACCATATACAAGCAGTGCGAAGCCAGCAGTTCCTTGTCCTAACAGATCGGCATTGGGGTCGCGCAAGAGAGATCGATTGAGGGCCGCAGGAAGCCATCGTCCAACAGTAGAAAAGAGTCCAAAGATTATATTCTCAATGACAAAGAGCCAACTTAGCCAAGCAACGATTGCGGTGACCTGACTGCGAACCAGACTTCCTGTCGCGGCGCCGATCGCACCGAAGAGGGCCGCCGCCAGAACTGATCCACCCAGTATCGTCCACGCTTGCGACGAACCGAGGGGGAATGCGTATCCCTTGATCGCGTACACGTGATTAGCGACTCCAAGGGCGGAAACAGCAGCTAGAGCGCCAAATACGACTCCAGTGCTTGTGGCAACGACCAACTTGCTGGCGATGACTCTCGATCTCTGCGGCGTCGTAAGAAAAGTATCTGTCGCGGTCCGTTGCCGATACTCTCCGGCGGAAATGATGATGCCGAGTACGAGCACGAAGATTCCACCGCTCGCAGTTACGTGCAAAACAGTGCGGACGCCCTTTAGAGATTCGAGATCGAGTTTTGAGTTGGATGCAACCATGATTGCGGCAATCACTGCCAGCGTTGTTGTACCTACAGTGGCGGCGAGAAGTGCCCATACTGTTTTAGTTGTTCGGAGTTTGAGAAACTCCGCAGCAATAAGGTTCCTCATAGTCGCACCTGCGCCTTTGTACTCGTAAGTTCGAAGAACAATTCTTCAAGCCGTCCACTTGGAGAGGCAGCAAGAAGTTCCGTCAACGCCCCTTCTTGAACTACGGTGCCTCGATTGATAACCACGAGGTGGTTGGCGACCATCTCGACCTCGCTTAGGACGTGACTCGAAAAGAGAACGGTCCGCCCTTGGCCTGCCCACTCACGGATCAAATCTCGGAGCCAGACCATGCCCGCTGGATCCAATCCGTTGCTTGGCTCGTCCAAAACAAGGATGGGAGGGTCTCCCAGGAGTGCGGTTGCTAGCGCTAAGCGCTGACGCATGCCTTGCGAGTATCCACCAACTGGACGAGTGGATGCCGAATCCAGTTCGACGAGATCAAGTACCTCGCTTATCCGCTTTCGATTAATTCCAGCCGCCTTTGCAACAATCTGAAGGTGGTTAAAACCGGATCGGCCCGGGTGGTAGCCCATCGAATCTAGTACCGCCCCCACCATGCGACGTGGGGAATCAAGCTCAGCGTATGTGAGGCCATTTATTAGGGCGACCCCCTGATCGGGTCGAGAGAGACCAAGCAAAATCCTCAAAGTGCTGGTCTTGCCCGCGCCGTTGGGTCCTAGGAATCCGGTCACCGCACCGGTTGGGGCGTTAAAGGTGACATCCTCAATGGCCCGTGTTGATCCAAAAACCTTAGTGACACCTTGTATTTCAATCATTCCGGCCCTCTTCTCTCATTATGAGCAGTTGTTCACTATTAAGAGGATAATAAACACTCGTTCACTACGATGTCAAGTCTTGCCCCTCCTTTAGACTTGCAAGGGTTCAAGAAACGGAGCACCAGGTGCCAGGTGTAAATATCTCGCAGATCGAAGCCCAAGAGCGCTCGAAGTACCTGTCAATCGAAAGCTACGAGGTCACCCTCAAGATCGTCCCTGGCCAAGAGACCTTCTACTCAAAATCCATGGTCCACTTCTTCTGCAACGAGCCCGGCATCGACACCTTCATCGACACCCCTGCCCGCCGAGTCATCTCTGCAACCCTGAATGGGGTTGCCGTGGACGTCGCCAACTTCGATGGCGAGACCATCTTCCTCAAAAACCTCGCCGCGGAGAACAAACTAGTCATCGAACTCGAATCTATCTTCTCCAAGAACGGCGAAGGACTGCAGTACTCGGTGGATCCCGCCGACCAAGAGGTCTACTTGTATTCACAGTGCGGCCCGGCGCTCGCTCGGTATATCTATGCATGTTTCGATCAACCAGATTTAAAAGCCACCTTCACGCTCACCGCGACCGTCCCAAATCACTGGGAGGCCATTTCAAATAGCCCGGTGAATTCAAAGACCCCCGCAGGTGCCAAGTACACAACATGGAAATTCCTTCCGACCTTGCGCATTTCCACGTACATCACAGCGTTCATCGCCGGCCCCTACCACCATGTTCATGACGAATATATTGGCGAGAAGAAGATCCCCCTGGGCATCTATTGCCGCAAGTCATTGGCCTCGCATCTAGATCCTGACGTCATCTTCAAGGTCACCAAGCAGGGATTTGGCTACTTTGAAAAAGTCTTTGGTCTGGTATACCCCTTCGATAAGTATGACCAGATTGCGGTCGTCGACTACAACTGGGGAGCCATGGAGAATGTCGGTGCGGTGACCTTCAAGGAAGATCTCTTTGTCTATCGCAGCCGCGTCACCGAGCGCTTATACAAATACCGCGCCAACACCATTTTGCATGAAATGTCGCATATGTGGTTTGGGAACATGGTCACCATGGAGTGGTGGAATGACCTTTGGCTTAATGAATCCTTTGCAGAATGGGCCGCATACACCGCTACCCAGGAGGCGACTGAATATAAGGATATTTGGACAAAGTTCAACGCCCAAGGCAAGACTTTGGCCTTTGACCAAGATCAAATGTCGTCTACCCACCCAATCGTCTTCGACGTCAAGGACATCGACACCGCCAATAATAACTTTGATGAAATCACCTACGCAAAGGGGGCCTCTGTCTTAGTGCAATTTGTCGTCTACGTCGGTCGCGACAACTTCATCCGGGGGCTACAGAAGTACTTCGCCAAGCACGCGTTCAAGAACACCACCCTGGCCGATCTTCTCTTGGAAATGGAGGCAACCAGTGGTCGGGACCTGAAGGCATGGTCGGCCACCTGGCTTGAAACCGCGGGCGTCAATACCCTGCGCCCATCGCTCAAAGTCGTCGACGGAGTTTACGCCGGAGTGGGAATCGTTCAGGAGGCACCGACGATGCCTGTCGGATCAACCCAACTGCGCCCACATCGAATGGCGATCGGACTTTACGACCTGCGCCACGGGGTGATTCTTCGGCGCAAGACCGTGGAATTGGATGTCACTGGCCCTCTCACTCATGTGCCCGCATTGATTGGTGAAAAGGAAGCGGATCTCGTCCTTCTCAACGATGGCGACATGACATACGCGAAAATTCGATTCGACGACCGCTCATTCGAGACGTTGAAGAAACACCTAGGCGCGATCGGAGACTCCCTAGCTCGCGCCCTCTGTTCCAGCGCTACATGGGACATGCTCCGCGACGCGGAAATATCCTCCACTGACTTCGTCGACATGGCCCTTACTGGATTGCTGGGTGAAACCGATGTCGCTGTCGTCTCGCAAATCATTGAACATTTGGCAACCGCGGTCGATCAGTACTCACATTCATCGGTGCGAGAGTCACTTCGAACGCGCGTTGCAAGTGGGCTTGAAACATTGATGGATTCGGCCGAAGCCGGAAGCGATCACCAACTTCAATACGCCCGCTCTTTTGCAACTATGGCAAACACGGGTGAGCAAAATCAACGGATCGGGTCAGTCCTTAAAGGAGATCTCCACGGACTCGCTCTCGATCCAGATTTACGTTGGCATTTCCTATGCGCATTGGCAGAACGTGGACTCGTCACCCGCAATCAATTGGATGAAGAACTTAAGAAAGATGCCTCTACTTCGGGCGAACTCAGCCACCTTCACGCGACTGCTGCCCTTCCGACCGTAGAGGACAAGGCAAAGGCATGGGCGCAGATTGCGAGTGCAGAGACCTCGAATGCAAACCGAGTTGCATTGATCAATGGATTCAACGGTCCACTGCATCGAGAACTGACTGAGAGCTACGTAGACAATTACTTCGAATTGGTGGTGGCGATGTCGGCTCGCAAATCTTTGGAAGCTATGACCCGCTTCACCCAGGATGCCTTCCCGATTTATGTAACAACGAAGGAAACTCTCGATAAAACCAATCACTGGCTTGATGCCACGGGCAAAGAATCATCTCCAGGATTGCGTCGGCTGGTTTCCGAGGGACGAGATGCACTTGCGCGTGCTCTCAAGGTACAAGAAAAGAACTAATCCCAACAGTTTGCAAATACGCGACGCAGAGTGCGTCGTTACGCATTGGCACATGTGGATAACACTTAGTGGATTTACACCACTAATCTTGCAGTTCGGCTAGGGGTAATCTCTATTGTGGTGAGCGTCCCTATCTCTTAGAGTAGTAACACTCATCCCCGGAGGCGCAATGACCATATACGATGCATCACTTGACTATCTGACAGATAGTGAATCGAAGGTGGTGAAGACCGTGGCCGTGCAATCAGAAACTATTGCAAGCAAAGAACATATAAAACGCAATCATTTTTTGCGATTTCTCCTCATAAACATTTTGGTCTGGCCGTTACTTACCTTTATTGGATTGCAAGTCTCCCAGTCACATTCGCCGGCAGTCTCGAAGTCCCTCTTGAAAACCTCCGGGGCACAAGCAATGACTGCAGAAGAGCTGACCGCCATTGTCCAGGCTCAAGGTAGGCCAATTTTCTGGCTCGGCCGCCTATCCGGAGACACTTATTCCGAGAACAGCACGGTAAGTGGCGTAGATGTCATTACCTATTTTCCCGAGAACGCCACCCCACAATCCCAGAGCCGCTTGGATTTTGTAATCAGGACCTATGGAAATTCCAAAATCTTCAATGTGCAACTTCACCCCCTATCCGGGACAGCTGATAAAACAGTCGAGAATGTCGGAGGAATAACCGTTATCTATAACCCTGCATCCCCCGATCATTCCGTGATCACCTTCAAAAACCGGCCGCAAGTCATTGCTATGGCTTACCCGGAGTTCCAGAAGATTTCCACTCTTATCGCGGACGCACAAAACTTGATACCCATTCAGTAAAGTCCGAGAAGATGTCCCCAAAACCCTAAAGAGGGGCCGCAGTTTTGTCGATATTCCCAGCCATCTCCACTTGAGGAGCCTTCGTACCTATTCAGGAGGTTCCGTTCTCTTCCCTCGGCGCAAGGCGCAATGACGTGACTGTTCTCGTTCCGCAATACCTGATTGACAAGGCCCTGAAGGAATCAAACAAGTCCGTAGAAGCAATTCTCACCCGCAGGCTACCGTCAGCGAAGTCGCAGTTGCATCCGGAGTCCAAACAACGCCAGTCGTGCAATTCCCGCTCGAAAGTGTCACGTCTGACATTGAAATTCTTCAAATCCTCAGTCGTCACGTGAGGCATTGACTCGAATACCTGTCGGATGTTGATTGTCGGAGAGTTAACGACGGCACGGATAATCTGGAATTCGTGGGCATCATATGAGGCTCTTCTCATAGCCCATTAACGAAAATTATCGAGTTTGATTAACTGCCTCACTAGTTGCTCTCCACCTTGAAATGTGGATTATAAATCAAACCGAACCTCTCCCCCGTGGGCGATACCAAATGGACGATCTTGATTCCTTCTCCAACATCCTCAATGCCCGAGACCACGGTTGAGGTATTTGTTTCCGCTCTCGCAAGGCCTTCCTCTATTGAATCAACACCGATGTAGGTGACGGGTCCAAACGCAACGTCCGCACCCGGGTTCAAACCGATCTCATAACCACCCACGTTAAAACCGACATAGAAAGGTTCATCAAAGTAAGGGTCAAAACCAAGAAAGTCCGTCCACCATTTCTTCGATGCGTCGATGTCTGCAGTCGGATACATGAGCGTTCTTAGTCCTAGAAATTTCATTTTGGAAGTCTAGGAGTGCACCTGCGTCTCTTCAATAGTTCTAGTTCCTCTTTGCCAACGTTGTGAGGCCTAATCGATTGCCGTTGGGGTCCTGGAAGTAGACGAACCAACCACCGGGATAGTCCGTCTTACCCTTAAGAATCTTGCCAAGTCGTCGGGAGTCGCAGCCGAAATCTCGATCTAGCTTATTTTCCCATTGGTCATGTAATAACTCCTCGCTTAGTGTTTGATCCATAGCAAGCGTCTCAGTTAGGGGTGACATTGCTAAATCCACTACAGGTGACAATCACTGTGTAATCAAAACGGCCCCTCCACTCGGTTAGGAGCAAAGGGTCGCTCTTCTCGGAAAGTGCTGCATCGGTAAGGACGCGAGTTGTCTCCTGGAAGGATGCGGCCGATAGCCATGATTCAGTAGCAAGTTAAACAAATCTATCGAAAATGGGGGCTCAGCACAAGATTCTTCCCTTTGCCACGAATCGGCCTATCAGCCAATTCTCGAATAGTTTGGTAGAAAGAATTCAGCAGTTCGTATACAGAAAAATAGTATGAACACCGTCAAGAGCCTAATTATCAGTAGAGTTCAATGGTTGCGTCTCTTTTAGCCTTCACTTCGAGAAGTTTCATAAGGCAAAGAGCCACGAAAAGCCAAAAAAGCCCAACGAATATTTCGCTCAGCATTAATACCAAATACCTATGTGTCCCCGTTGCGTCATTTGCAAGACCACGTGCTGCCTCTATCGCGTGCGTGAGTGGCATACCTTGCCCAATGATTTGAACCCATCGTGGTAAATCCGCCGAATCAACAGTCGCCCCAGTGACAAGGAGCAATACAAATTGCATGGCAGATGCAATTTGGAAAATATCTCGATAAATCAAGCCAAATGCACTTAGCATCAAACCTAACGCCGCGCCGGAGAAACTAGCGGCAAGAATTACAAGAAGGTACTCGAGCGACTTAGTGAGATCCATAGGCCAACCCGCGACTAAGAAGCCGAGGGTTGACGTAAATATTGATACTCCCGCCGCAAACCCCAACCCTGGCAGAAGTTTTCCCACAAATACCGCAATACGAGAAGCTGGGGAGAGCATCAGAAAAGTCAACGTACCGAAACGACGCTCTTCCGCGATCACCCCCACTAAACCGGCCACACTCGCCGACGTGGCCCCTTGAAGTGAGGCTCCAATTACAAAAAACATGCCGTTCTTGTAATCCAATGACGAGCCAAGTAGAACGAAGAAGACCATCTGGAGTATTGGGGTGATCACTAGAACGGAGAGGAAAAGTGAAGGAGTATTCCAAGAAAACAAAGCCCGAAAACTGAGTCTTCCAGCTAGTAGAGTGAGCCGCAAATTTCTCACCGTAAGGTCAACTCTCCAGTAATTCTAACTCTATGATCCACCTTTTTTAGTAAAACGTAACCAATAGCAACAAAGACGAAAGATAGCAAAACTGCTATGCACGATTCCAAAAGATATGGTCGATTCGCGATGGCGCGATTAACCCCATCAACAGCCCACCCAAGTGGCAAAAGCTTTCCCAGCCAAGCAAGCCAGCCCCAAAGGTAGCTCACAGGGAAAAGCATGCCTGACAAAATCCAAATTGGATATTCCATGACATTTGAAATCGTCATCGCCTGTCGAGTTAATACATAGAGCGAAGCGAGCACTACTCCGATGGACGTGAGTGCGAAAAGCGAAATAATGAGATTGACAATTAGACCAAGTACATTTGCGTTCGCCATTTGGACATTGAAGATTAAAACTCCCCAAAACCATACAGCAGCAATTGAATACAACCCCAACGTTGCCGATGCGAGGGAAAATCCAAGGACGGGGCCAAAGAAACTCTTTGGTGAACCAAGAAGCAACTGAAGTGTTCCTGTAAAACGCTGCATGTATAGCGACTCACCGGCGCCGTACAAGGTTACTGACCATGTCCCCAGTAATCCAGCGCCAAATACCAGATGTATCGTATCGAAGGAGTTCTTAGTACTCGCCATTAGGAGTGAAATAGTTACGTACACGATTGGTGTCAGCAAGGCAAGACTAATAAAAAAAGGTGAACGTGAGAAGAGCTTGATTTGCAAACGCCAAGCTACGAATACCAAGCGCACGGTCAGTTTTTACTCACGAGAGCAATGTAGGCATCTTCCAGCGTCGTACCGCGTTCGATGATTTGTGATTCGTCAACGCCGAGATGAGCCGCCAGCTCCAATTGACCAAACACGTTATCCGGGCTAGTTCGCACCGTCCATTGGATGTAGCCATCGAATTCTCGACTCCGAAGATCAACGATTCCCTCAATCTCGCCCAAGGAGGCTAACTGAAATTCAAATGACCCGTACGCATCGAACTCGAAAGTCCGTCCAACAGGAGTGCTCCGTTTTACTGATTCCGGTGTCCCGATAGTTAAGATACGTCCGTTAGAAATGACCGCGATTCGGTCGCATAGCTCGTCAGCCTCAAACATGTAGTGGGTAGTCAAGATTACCGTTTTTCCCATGGCCTTTAGTTCACGTATCAGAGTTCTCAACTCTTGCGCAGCAACGGGATCCAAACCATTTGAAGGCTCATCAAAAAATAGTACATCCGGATCGTGAAGTAAAGCACGAGCGATATGAAGCCTTTGCTTCATTCCTCTTGAAAATGTCTCCACCCTTGAATCAATTTTGGACTCTAATCCCACTCTTGTAAGCAAAGTTACGATTTTGTCAGACGCCTGTCCTGAGGGTAGCCCATACAGTTCCGCTGAAAAGCGCATGTTATCCCGTGCTGTGAGTCGATCGTAGAGACCTCGATCTCCCCCAAATACAACGCCGATTCGACTTCTGATCGCCTTGACATTAGTGACGACATCAAGATCATCAATAGTAACTTGACCAGACGTGGGAGCGAGGAGTGTCGAAAGAATTCTAATTAATGTCGTCTTACCTGCTCCATTTGGGCCGAGAATTCCAAAAAGCTCTCCCGAGGTTACAGAGAAACTTATCCCATCCAAGGCGACGACAGACTTCTCTCCTCGACGCGGATTGAAAATCCGAACTAAATTTGCGACTTCAATCACTTTGAACCCAACTTTCGTTACGCCAGTAGTAAGGCCCGGAGGAGCGCAGTCTATTGGTCTTGGCATCCAAGCCAAGTTCAAGATAGCACCGAAGGAGGACCTTTTGCACTTGGACGACAAGACGTGGGTCGTATTCCTCACGAACTATATCCGCCGACTCTTCTGCAAATGGCAAGGCTTTCTTCGGATCCCCACACTGAAGATAGGCATAGGCAATTGTTGAGAGAGAGGTGTGGATGGCGCGCGAATCGTGTGCGCGTGCAAACTCAAGCGCTTTTTCAAATCGAGACAAGGCGAGGGGCCTTTCGTTCTGCAACCACGCCAGTTGAGCGCGATTCAATTGTGCCATCCACGCGTATCGAGCCCGCTCTTCAGGCATCGGAACAGTCAGATAGTCAAGTGAATCGCTTAAATCACGTTCCGCCTGTGCTGAATAGTTTTCGGCGCTAGTCACATCCCTGCTTCGCAAGGATAGGAGCCCGCGAAAATTGGCTGACATGCCTTGTACAAGTTTAGGTCAGAAAGTTTATTTGTAGAGGTTAGTGACGAGACCACTTTGCTCTCGACTCGCGAGATAATCTTTGACGCCACATCCAAATTTCCATTCCTCTTTGCCTCGATGGAGGCCCAACGTAAGCCATAGAAGAAAAGTTCTATCGGATTGTCGTAATGATCTAGAAGCATCTCAAATAGTGAGTCATATCCGGCAGATCCGCGAAGGGCTAAAATCAATGCCGCGGTCCCCACAACACGATAGTCGAGAGTGGTAGAACCAGGATCTGAACTTATCAAACGCAAAATCTCTCGAGCAATATCCTCAGCATCGTCCCATCCACCGAAAACATTTACGTAAGAATGAAGCGCGGCATAGACCTCAACAGGCGCGAGCTTAAATTGGGTGCTAATGTCTTGGACATAAGACTTACTTCCTTCCGATGCGCTCTCAATTCTCAAATGTTCAAAAACGGCCTTTATAACGTGATCATGAGGTTCAGAGCGCAATGATCTTAGGTCAGGGATAAGCGTTGAATCCACTTCCGAAATTGCGCTTAGGTTTAGGAGGAGCATCGACGCAGTACTTAAGTCAAGTCGAACACGCAAATCTGTCAATGGAGCAGGATCTTTTATCGCAGCCGCAAAATACCGACTTCCCTCTTCAAGACTGTGCTCCATGACGGTAGAAAACATTGGATGAACAGCTCCCACCGGTATCGAATCCATTCGGGTCATTACAATCTCCGCGAGACGTCTTGCTGGTGCCCTCAAACTAGCTCCCCTAATCTGAAAAGTCCTGATGGCTGAACGTTGGTTCAGCCATCAGGATGATTGACCGTAACTGACTCTTGGATTTAGGCGCCGCCGTGAAGCCATGTTGTGCTGAGGGACGCGATGAAAGCAACGGGACTATTCATCTCCACTTTCAATTCGTCGAGTGTCATTGTTGACAAGATTTTCTCCTTTCATATCCGGGTAGACGCCAGAGTAGGGCTACCACTCACCAAAAGAAGTGAAGTGACTGGTCAGAGATTGTTCACGCTTTAATCTGGTATTAGACGAATTTTCACAATCGTCCCCTGTATGGGGGATAGGATGGACAAAATTGTTACAAAATTTCTCGCAGTCTTCGCATGACCTCCAACTTCTATTGAGGAATGATACGTCCAAGGAATACATCGATCGCTACCAAAAGTCTTTTCATGAAGAAGTTTCAGTCGTCCTCTAAAGGGAAGCGCGTCTACCGATTGAAATCAAATGAAAGAGTGATATCGGGCAAAAGTTTGCACGGTTTCCACGACCGAGTCGTATTTCCGAATCAAAACGGCCCCTCCACTCCGCTAGGAGCAAAGGGGCCGTAAAGACTCACCGTGAGATTAATTCTCCGTTAGCGAGGTACTTCGAATTCATCGAGACGGACTGCCTCACCTGAACCTTGCGATTCAAATGGGGTGAAGTCGTACTCGTCGTAGGCTGCGTAAACAGCGGCCTTGGCTTCCTCAGTTGGCTCGACTCGGATATTGCGGTATCTGGCAAGACCAGTACCGGCTGGGATGAGCTTGCCGATGATGACGTTCTCTTTGAGACCGAGCAGTGGGTCGCTCTTCTCGGAAAGTGCTGCATCGGTAAGGACGCGAGTTGTCTCCTGGAAGGATGCGGCCGATAGCCATGATTCGGTAGCAAGAGATGCCTTGGTGATACCCATAAGTTCTGGACGACCTGAGGCTGCTTTTCCACCGGTTGAAACAACGCGACGGTTTTCAGTCTCAAAGCGACCACGCTCAACGAGCTCACCTGGAAGAAGATCGGCGTCTCCTGCTTCAAGAACAGTGATGCGCTTGAGCATTTGGCGAACGATGACCTCGATGTGCTTATCGTGAATGCCTACGCCCTGTGAGCGATAGACCTCTTGGATCTCGTTTACCAAGTGAACTTGGGTTGCACGAGGTCCGAGAATACGAAGCACCTGCTTAGGATCAATCGCGCCGACGACCATCTTCTGGCCGACGCTGACGCGCTGTCCATCTTCTACAAGCAACTTCTGACGACGGATGATTGGGTATTCAACTGACTCACTGCCATCTTCTGGAGTGACGACAATCTTCTTGCCCTTTGCATCCTCACGGAATGAGACAACGCCTGCCGCTTCAGCAATTGGTGCAACACCCTTAGGAGTACGTGCTTCGAAGAGTTCAACGACACGAGGTAGACCGTGGGTGATGTCATCTCCTGCAACACCGCCGGTGTGGAAAGTACGCATGGTTAACTGCGTTCCTGGCTCACCGATTGACTGTGCAGCGATGATTCCGACTGCTTCGCCGACATCAACGATCTTGCCCGCAGCCAATGAACGGCCGTAACAGAGTGCGCACTGTCCAACCTTGCTATCGCAAGTAAGAACGGAACGGACCTTTACTTCGGATACTCCGGCGGCGATAATCTTGTCGATGATGAGGTCGCCCATGTCGCGCCCAGCTTCAGCAATAACTACGCCGTCAACAACAACCGGATCGGCCAATGAACGACCGTAGACGGAAGTTTCAACATCGTCGTGCTTGACCAATACGCCAGCAGAGTTCTTAATCGCGATTGGAAGAACCAGCCCGCGATCTGTACCGCAATCTTCTTCACGGATGATGACATCCTGTGCGACGTCGCAGAGACGACGGGTCAAGTAACCCGAGTCAGCAGTACGAAGAGCAGTGTCGGCAAGACCCTTACGGGCACCGTGGGTAGAGATGAAGTACTCGAGTACAGACAAACCTTCACGGAAGTTGGACTTGATCGGACGAGGAATAATTTCGCCCTTCGGGTTAGCTACAAGTCCACGCATACCGGCGATTTGACGGATCTGCATCATATTTCCACGAGCACCAGAATCGACCATCATCCACACTGGGTTGTTACGTGAGCTCTTGAAGTTCTCCTCCATGACCTCACCAACTTCCTTCGTGGCTTGGGTCCAGATCTCGATCAATTCCTGACGACGCTCGTCATCAGTGATTAGGCCCTTCTCGTACTGTGATTGAACCTTGTCGGCCTTTGTTTCGTAGCCTTCGAGGATTTCACGTTTACGAGGTGGGGTAACAACATCTTCGATTCCGATAGTTGCGCCAGCTCGTGATGCCCAGTGGAACCCGAGGTCCTTTAACGCATCAAGTGTTGCCGCTACGGTGACCTTTGGATAGAACTCAGCCAACTTCTCGACAATCCGCCCGAGTTCTTTCTTCGTGACGTCAGTGTCAACAAATGGATAGTCCGTCGGAAGCGCCTCGTTGAAGAGTGCGCGACCCAGTGTGGTTGAGAGAGTCTCTGAGATGGTTCCATCAATTCCATTTGAAGCATCAAGACGGATCTTGATCTTCGCCTGTAATGAGACTGTCTTCTGATCGAAAGCCATAATGCCTTCAGCAATGGAGCCAAATGCGCGACCTTCTCCTAATTCGCCATCACGAGCGCTGGTCAAGTAGTACAGACCAAGCACCATGTCCTGTGTTGGTGTTGTGATAGGTCGACCGTGTGCAGGTGACAAGATGTTGTTTGAAGACAACATCAAGATACGAGCTTCGGCTTGCGCTTCAGCAGATAGAGGCAGGTGAACTGCCATCTGGTCACCGTCAAAGTCTGCGTTAAACGCAGTACAGACCAATGGGTGAATCTGAATTGCTTTACCTTCAACCAGCTGTGGTTCGAATGCCTGAATGCCCAAGCGGTGAAGGGTAGGTGCGCGGTTGAGAAGTACTGGATGCTCGGCGATTACTTCTTCGAGAACATCC
>JANMBV010000050.1:0-11423 GCA_031360585.1 Actinomycetes bacterium
GTTTTCTCTTCTTTGGCTTTGCTCGCTCGGACGACCCGATGGCCGCAACCGAATGCCAAAAAAATCAGAGAGGTAGCACTTGAATTGCACGCGAAGATAGCGGCACTTCAATCGGACGCCTTAGAAAATGGGTACGTGTGGAGTTTGGATGAGAGGATGGTTGTGTCAAATGATGCCAATCAATTTGGGCGTCTAATTTGGGCTCGCAAGACCCAAGCTGATGACGATAATACGGCGCGCGTGGACAAATACCGCAAAACGCAACGCAACGAGGGCATTCCCTTTATGTGGAAGAGAGAGCGGTCAAAGTAGATCGATCACAGAATGCCAATGCCCAGTTTCATCCCGTCGGGCGAACAATTCAATTCTGAAACTATCGTAGGTGGCTACCGAGGAGAATTTCTTTCGAGAATCTTGTGAGTCGTCTTGTTCATTCACACACGATATGTCAGAGTTCCGCTGCACCCGATGACTGATTGAATCCGAAACGAGACCCCATGTACACCGATGCTAGCAAACACAATGGAATTCATGACTTCGATTTTCTTGTCGGTGATTGGCGAGTTGAGAATCGACGCCTACTCAAGCGCCTGCAAGATTCTAATGAGTGGGAGTCTTTTTATGCTACGCAGAAGAACTGCGCTTTGCCCGCAGGTATCGGCAATTATGATGATTTCATCGCGGAGGAATGGCGTCCAGGATTTGTCGGCATGTCTTTGCGACTATTTAATCCGCAAACTGATCTCTGGAGCATCTACTGGCTCGATAATAAAACGGCTGGACTGAGTGAATCGGGTGTTCTGTTACCACCTGTTGTAGGTAGATTCGAGAATGGCATTGGTGTATTTGAGTGTGACGATGAACTGGACGGTTTGCCGATTCGCGTTCGATACACCTGGTCAGATATCAAGCCTGATACCGCACGTTGGGAACAAGCCATGTCGCCAGACAACGGCAAGACTTGGGAAATGAATTGGCGCATGCTCTTTGAGCGAATCGATTAGAGAGGTGTTGGAGACAAAAAGAAGACTTTAAGGTTCACGCGAAGGCAATAGAACGGTAGATCCCCAGTGCCCAGTTTCCTCCCGTTGAGCGCACCTGTTGTGATGACTCCAGACATCGAGGACTGTCCGAAGAACGTTGGGCTGATAAGAACGCCTGCCAAAGAATGTCGGTTCCTCACTTCAAATTGACGAGTTCTGCCTTACCGTCAGTGAAGAAACTATCACCGCTGGCGTTCTTGCCGAGTTGCGGCTGCACGACACTAATGAGGTTGCTCCGCAAGCCAAGTGATTTTGTGATGTAAACCCTCTCAGCGTCTATGTTGGGGTCAATATGATGTGTCGGCAACTTAGCAGCCCCGGCAAACTCAACACCCTCATCAAAGCTCGCTGTTGCGACCCAAATTGGCCTACCGTCAGGTACGGCATAATCGGTGAGCCATATCCGTGTGTGATGTCGTTGTCTTAAGGAATGTGTTTCTGTAGATTGTTCAAACGCTATATTTTCAGGCTTAAAGTTCAGATAAGAGGGCGTAACGGGAGCAGTGAGGTACTGTCGGCCTTGAAACCCAACAGCTAGGGCTTTTAGTGTGTTGCCTACAGTAGAGGGGTCGGCTTCATACCAGCCGTGACTTAGGAATGTGCTTACAATTTCGTTCTTATAGCCAACATAGATGAAACTAATTGGCTCCATGCGGCTGCCGGTCAGGGTCTCACTATATAGGGGCAGTTTCTGTACCGTGGATTCATCACTAATCAGTAAAGTTTTATATGCTGGCGTGGTCGTAACTGGCTGGATATGTACAAGGAATGGCGAAGCTATCAGCGCGAACACCACCAAGACTACGGGAACAGCCGAAATGGATTTGTTAGAGAGTTCTAATTTCTTGTTACTAAATAATACATAACGACTACCGATCTCAAGGGTACCAATAACGAGGGTCAGCATGGAACCGCCCAACAAGATGCTACCCCAAACGTCTGTTGGGTAGTGGACTCCGAAATAGATACGACTGACTGCCACAAAGAATGCGGTGAGAACGTACAAACCAATAGTTACTAACCTAACTCGTGTGGACGAGTGAGATTTATAGAGGAAGTAGGCTAATAAGCCGAATAAAACCGTTGCCCGCATGGCATGACCGCTAGGAAAGCTAAAACTATCCTCTCTAATTAGGCCTAAAATTTGGTCAGGACGCATGCGCTGAACGAGGTGTTTAACAATGTAGGTAACGCTTTCTTCGCCAGCCGCTACAACTACAACCATGCCAGCTAGCAGCCGTTGGTGTTTACACCACAATATGACGGTCATCGTGATGATCAGTAACATAGCCGTTTCGGTATTTGCTAAAGTCGTGGCCACCTGGAAGAAAGTAGTCTGCAAAGGTGTTCGAATACTGGGGATTAGATTTAGAACCCGTGTATCAATATGGGTCAGAGAACCTTTCGACGAGACGGCGATAAGAACACTTAGGAAATTAACGAGAAAGAACGCTGCGATGAGTAGCGTGGCAGTTAGCGCTAGGCCATAAGGACTATCTCTTTTAACTCGTCGCCTTGACCAGATTAGTAGTCGTGAATTAGATTCGCTGAGTTTCTTGATATAGTTATTGGTTGCCAAACCGCCCCAGATTGATAGAGTCAAGGATTTTACGATATTTTCTGGCGTTGTAAGTGAGCGTAGAAGGCTATAGATGAGTATACCGATTAAAATAACTTCTACAAGAAGAGCAAGCGCGAACAAGATAGGTGAGCCGAAAATAATTAGCGCTTTTACTGCATACAGATTGAGCAATAGTAAAATTAACGTGGTGATCGAAAGTACGTAGTACTTAGTAGGCTTTGAAATCGTCTTCATGGCGTTATCAGCATACTGGCGTGCCAAGGCCTCTCCGTGTCTACTTCTACGGGAGAACCTCAATACGGGTTCGAGTCACGTCAGGGGTACATTGGAGTTTGTGGTACAAATTATGGGAAAGTCTCTTCACGTCAAGAAATTGAATGCAGCCGAATAGTCATCTCTAACGGCAAAAATCAGATTGTTATCGAATTGCTATTCCCTAAAGTCGCTCCGGCTGACATGATCCGCCAACGTTGAAATGACTTGGGGGCCCACACATGGATCAGTCGAATCGCTACGCACGCCTTGATCTAAAGGAATCTGATCTGATTTCAGAGGGGAAGCATGTTCTTTGTGCCTACATTATGAAGCCGAAACCGGGTTACGGATATCTTGCAAGCGCAGCTCACTTTGCTGCTGAGTCCTCAACTGGAACCAATGTTGAAGTTGGCACCACTGATGATTTCACCCTTGGGGTTGATGCACTTGTATACGAGATTGACCCAGAAAACGAAATCATGAAGATCGCTTATCCGGTCGTCCTCTTCGACCGAAATATTACCGACGGCAAGGCGATGGTGGCCTCATTTTTGACTCTCGTGGTCGGCAATAACCAAGGCATGGGTGATATCGAGTACGGAAAACTGCACGATTTCTATTTTCCTCCAGAATTCTTGAGCCTCTTCGACGGACCAAATCGAAACATTGTCGATATGTGGCGAGTCCTTGATCGCCCATTGGTCAACGGCGGCATGGTAGTTGGCACAATAATCAAACCAAAATTGGGATTGAGACCGCGTCCATTTGCGGATGCGTGTTATGAATTTTGGCTGGGAGGCGATTTCATTAAGAATGATGAACCGCAAGGCAATCAGGTTTATGCACCGTTTAAAGAGACGATTCCTCTGGTGGCAGATGCGATGCGCCGTGCACAAGGTGAAACAGGTCAAGCAAAACTTTTCTCGGCCAATATCACGGCCGATGATCCCTTTGAGATCATTGCGCGTGGCGAATTCGTTCTTGAAACTTTCGGTGCCGAATCCGATCATGTTGCTTTTCTTGTTGATGGGTATGTGGCTGGAGGTACAGCCGTGACCACAGCTCGTCGCCGCTTTCCAAACACATTCATTCACTACCACCGCGCTGGGCATGGTGCAGTCACGAGCCCGCAGAGCATGCGTGGTTACACCTCGTACGTGCACTGCAAACTCGCACGTGTTCTCGGCGCATCGGGAATGCACGTCGGCACGATGAGTTACGGAAAAATGGAAGGCGAGCGCGAAGATAAGAATCTCGCCTATGTTTTGGAGCGCGATAGCACTGATGGTCCTTTCTATCATCAGGAGTGGGGTGGCATGAAAGCATCGACTTCGATCGTCTCTGGTGGGATGAACGCTCTTCGACTTCCTGGATTTTTCGAAAATCTAGGGCATTCGAATGTCATACAAACCTCTGGCGGAGGGGCCTTTGGGCATAAGGGTGGTGGTACAGCTGGTGCAATTTCACTTCGTCAGGCTGAGGAAGCATGGAAGGCGGGAATTTCCCTCCCCGAATACGCTCTAACTCACCCAGAGTTACGCGCTGCCCTTGAGACCTTCCATTGGGATTCAGATCTGCTCTTTCCTGGATGGCGTACAACACTTGGATTTGAGGGATGAGCCATGCGTGCGGGTCGAACGACACTTGGCAAGTTCGTCATCGAGCAGCTTGGTGGTGCGCCTGATTTAAGCGACCTCGGGGCGCTGATTATTGACGTGGCGGCTGCCGTCAAGGGTATCTCCGCAATGTTGGCAAAAGGAAACCTCGGCGGCTACCTCGGATCTCTTGGCGTTGAAAATGTACAGGGCGAAGTCCAAAAGAAATTGGATGTCCTTAGCAACAATGTTGTCATTTCCCAATGTGAGTGGGGCGGACAACTATCTGGAATGGTTTCAGAGGAGTTGGAGTTGCCTTATCAAATTCCCCCTGACCATCCTCGCGGAAGATTCCTTCTTCTTTTTGATCCGCTAGATGGTTCAAGTAACGTTGACTTCAACGTTTCTGTGGGGACGATCTTTTCGATTCTGACTAAGGAGGATAACTCTCCTGCAATTAACGAAGACTTCCTGAAGCCGGGCACGTCGCAAGTGGCAGCTGGTTATGCCATATACGGTCCATCGACAATGTTAGTCGTCACCATCGGTCGAGGCACGTACGGCTTTACCCTTGATCGCGAGGGTGGGAATTTCATCCTGACGCATCCAAAGATCCAAATACCGGACGGGACCGCTGAGTATTCGATCAACACAAGCAATTCGCGATTTTGGGAGCCACCGATTGCTCGCTACATCGCCGAATGCAAAGCTGGCGCCTCCGGTGTGAGAGGGCACGACTTCAATATGCGCTGGGTAGCCTCTATGGTTGCCGAAGTTCATCGAATAATTTTGCGCGGCGGGATTTTCATGTATCCACGTGACACGCGGGACCCCAGCAAACCAGGCAAATTGCGCTTGCTTTATGAGGCCAATCCGATGGGTTTTATTGTCGAGCAGGCTGGTGGATGGGCCAGCACGGGTAGAGGCCGCATACTAGATGTGCAACCTCACACAATTCATGAACGCATTCCCGTGATTCTGGGTTCAAGAAGTGAGGTGGAACGCGTCGAGCGCTACCATGCTGAATACGACTCCGGCACTGATGCACCCTTCGAATCACCGCTTTTCGGAGAGCGCTCGCTCTATCTCGACTAACTCAATGCAAGGAGAGTGGAACATGTCTAAGAAACATCCGGTCATCGCGGTTACCGGTTCTTCTGGTGCTGGAACAACATCGGTAAAGCGGAGTTTTCAACACATCTTCCGCCGTGAAATGATTAAGGCTCATGTGATTGAGGGAGATTCTTTTCATCTATATAACCGCATAGAAATGCGTGATCGTATGGCGGCTGCGGAGAAGGCTGGGCATAAGCACTTAAGTCACTTCGGACCAGACGCCAACCTCATGCCGGAATTGGCTAGACTCTTTGAGCAGTATGGCCAAGACGGCACGGGCAAATCACGGTTCTATTTGCATGATGATGTTGAGGCACTGCCATTTGGACAAGACCCTGGAACTTTTACCCCATGGGAGGATGTTTCGCCAGAAACCGATCTGCTTTTCTACGAGGGCCTTCACGGCGGGTATATCGATGAGACCGCCAATGTTGCCCAGCACGTTGACCTGCTTGTTGGAGTAGTTCCGATCATCAACTTAGAGTGGATCCAGAAACTTCACCGCGATCAGAATACTCGTGGGTATTCGAAGGAAGCGGTCGTGGAAACAATTCTGAGACGGATGCCCGATTACGTGAAATACATTGTTCCTCAATTCTCAAAAACCCACGTCAATTTTCAGCGGGTTCCGATCGTGGATACATCTAATCCGTTCATAGCTCGTGACGTTCCGACAGCCGATGAGAGCATGGTGGTTATCCGATTTACCAATCCCAAAGGGATCGATTTTTCCTACTTGCTTTCCATGCTCCATAACTCCATGATGACTCGGCCGAATTCGATCGTAATCCCAGGTGGGAAGATGGGATTGGCAATGCAACTGATCTTCACACCCATGATCTTGAAATTGATGGATCAGAAGAAGAAAGCATTCTAGATTTCTGCATTTCGCTCAATTTCGTATGTTGTGTTCAGTCTCGATAAGTCGAACCGTGTGGCTTTCTCCGCGCATCACGATGGAATGACTTACTGCACCGAAACTTGTGTGACGTATACCGCGCAGCAACTCGCCGTCCGTAACTCCTGTTGCCGAGAGAAATACGTCGTCAGAATTGATGAGGTCTTTCGCAAAAAGTATCTTGGACAGATCATGGCCCTTGCCGATCGCACCTTGGCGCTCGGCGTCATCCTTGGGGGCAAGTTGTCCTTGAATTGTGCCGCCCAGGCAGATCATCGCTGCGGCTGTAATAACGCCTTCAGGGGTTCCGCCGATGCCCATCAAAATATCAATGCCAGTTCCAGGCCTTGTGGTTTCGATTGCCGCCGCGACATCGCCATCTTGGATAAGGCGAATGCGCGCACCGACATCTCGCAGTTCCTGAAGTAATTGTGCGTGCCGTGGACGATTCAACACTACAACCGTCACATCACTAACCGATATCTTTTTCGCCTTGGCTACTCGACGGACGTTCTCTGCTGCGGGAATTGAAATATCGATGACATCTGCGGCTTCATGACCGGTCGCAATTTTGTTCATGTAGAAAACGGCCGACGGGTCGTACATGGTGCCTCGGGGAGCAATCGCGATGACGCTGATAGCACCGCCCATTCCGTTGGCGGTCAGCGATGTTCCATCGATTGGGTCTACGGCCACGTCGCAGCGGGGGCCAAGGCCATTTCCGACCGCCTCGCCGTTGTGAAGCATGGGGGCGTTGTCTTTCTCGCCCTCTCCTATGACCACAATGCCGGCCATATCGACGGTGTTGATCATGTAGCGCATTGCCTCAACGGCTGCGTGGTCGGCCAAGTCCTTATTTCCCCGTCCCACCCATGCAGATCCAGCAAGAGCGGCGGTCTCGGTGACCCGAACTAGTTCAAGGGCAAGGTTTCGATCCGGGTGAACGTTGGTGGTCATTGGGCTAATTTACGGCCTCGCGGGTGACATCTGCGCCAAGGCCTCGGAGTTGCTCGGCGAAATGAGGGTATCCGCGATCAATATGGAAAGAATCCTCGACCAAGGTAACTCCGTCGCTGACCAGACCTGCTAGCACGAGTCCAGCACCTGCTCTGATGTCCGTAGCCACCACCGGGGCACCAGATAGTTGCTCAACCCCGCGGATGGCTGCATGGTGGCCATCGATGCTGATGTGGGCGCCCAATCGGACTAATTCATTGACGAACATGAATCTGCCTTCAAAAACATTCTCTGTGACGATGGCGTTGCCTTCGGCGATTGCATTGAGGGAGATCACCATCGGCTGCAGGTCAGTGGGAAAACCGGGGTAGGGGAGAGTTGCCACATCGATTGATTGGGGACGGTTCTCCATCCGAACTCGGATGCCACCGGCGATCGAAGTGATGATGGCACCGGCTGAAGCCAACTTCTCCAGGGGTATTTCTAAATCTTTTGCACGACCACCATGGATCGTGATGTCTCCTCGAGTCATTGCCGCAGCAAAGGCCCATGTGCCTGTGACGATGCGATCTGAAATCGTTACGTGGTCAGTGGGATGCAACTGCGAAACGCCGTGGATGGTCAATGTTGGAGTGCCGAGGCCTTCGATCTGCGCGCCCATGCTAATAAGGAATTCGCCGAGATCGACGAAATCTGGCTCGCGTGCGGCATTATCGATTGTTGTTGTGCCCTTTGCGAGCACGGCAGCGGTGAGAATATTCTCTGTGGCACCGACGCTTGGGAAATCCAAGATCACCTCAGCACCAGCAAGGCCGTTCGGTGCTTCTGCGATGACATACCCGTGTTCGCTGTGAATCTTTACGCCAAGTGCCTCGAGTCCCTTGAAGTGGAAATCCAATCCGCGCGATCCGATTGCGTCTCCTCCCGGAAGTGCAACTTCGGCTATGCCCAATCGAGCCACAAGGGGACCAAGAACATTTATCGACGCGCGCAGTTTTCGCACTAGGTCGTAGTCGGCCTTGTGCCCTAGATTATTTGGAACGTCGATAGAGACTGCATCCGATGTGCGAACGATCGTGCAGCCCAGGCGGGTAAGGAGCTCTGACATGTAGCCCACGTCCGCGATATCTGGGACGTTGCTGATTGTGGTCTTGCCCGGAGCCAGTAAAGCGGCGGCCATGAGTTTGAGCACCGAGTTCTTCGCCCCGCAGACCGAGACCTCCCCGTGAAGACGAGCACCGCCAACTATACGTAAACGTTCAGGCACTGGCGCTCCTTTTTCTAGCCTTCGCGGTGGTGAGTGGTCTCATCGTAACTACCCCAATAGGCTGTTCCTATGGTTCATTTAACGCGTATTTACACGAAAACTGGCGACGATGGCACAACTTCTTTGGGCGATATGAGTCGAACCTCAAAGAACGACCCAAGACTGGAAGCATACGCCACGGTAGACGAGGCTAATTCCGCGATCGGCGTGGTTCTGGCGATGGGTGACCTCTCCAAGATTCTTCACGAGTTACTGGTGCGCGTCCAGAATGATCTCTTCGATGTTGGTGCAGATCTTTGCACACCCGTTGTAGATTCGCCGGCCCATGAACCGTTGCGGGTGGTGGAAACGCACATCACGTATTTGGAAGAGCAGATCGACAAATACAACGAAGCCTTGGACCCACTTCGATCATTTGTCCTTCCTTCTGGCACCCCAGCCGCGGCATTGCTACATGTCGCGCGTACGGTGACTCGTCGAGCAGAGCGTCGCACGTGGGCCGCGATTCATGCCTTTGGCGCCGGGGTGAATCCACTGACGGCAAAGTATCTCAATCGACTTTCAGATCTTCTATTTGTGATTGCCAGAACTGTCAACAAGGAAATCGGCGATCAGCTCTGGGTTCCGGGAGCACATCGATAATTTAGCTTGGGTTAGTTTGTATTTGTTGTCGCCAATTCAGACGGCGTTGGTGTCGGAGTGTTGAGTAAGTAGGTGTTAGATGGAATCTTTTCGGTTACGGGGGAGTGATGACAACTAATGTTGATCCCGCCGACGCTCACATTAGATTTCAAAGGCTCGGTGCTAATCAATAGCACTGTGATGATCTGCTTCTTGTTTGTTGCCTTTATAGTGGTCCGCAGAGTTCCGTAGGGGACGACCGTGGAGTCGGCCGCGGAAAGCGGACCAGATACGGTCGAGATGATTTCCCACCATGTGCAGCCGTTTGTGGATGCGATATTGACTGCGCCGCACGCATATTTTGTACAGGGCTTTACCAGTGTTGCAAGAGCGGCGGCCGCTGAAAGCACACCCAGCAATTCCTTTACTGTCGGTATCTTGTAGTAGATCTCACCACCAGAGGGATTAACATATGGTTTTGATGGAGGCCATTTTGGCGAAGGCGATGGAGAGACCTTCACGATTTTGCGTTTGTAAACGACTTTCTTTGGTGATCGCTTTCTAACGGCGGGCTTCTTGGTTGCTTTCGACTCTGCCTTCGCACGGGGCTTTGGGGTGGGCTTCGGAGTCGCTTTGACCGTGGATTTGGCGGTCGGTTTAGGCTTTGGCGCGGTTGTTGCTGCTAAAACGGTGCTAGTCGATGCAATCATCGCTCCTGCAACGATTATCGAAAGCACGCGCCCCTTCATTCGCGATTCCATTTGAACGTGCGGATTGAAATCACAAGCCCAAGGATAAGCCATGCGGTCAGAACTGGCACCGTCGGGCCAGTTTCCCAGGAGTGAATGACCCCCAGATTGGGCAAAAGCATCGGGTAGAAAGACCGATCACATGCCTTGACACAGGCAACTCAGAGGCAACTCAGAGGCAACTTGGCCGAATATGCTGGCTAATTCACTGCTGGCCGAGAGCGAGCCTAAGGTTGATTGGAAACCGGGAGAGCATTACGAGCAAAGACGACTACAGCTCCGAGGGTTTCTCCCCGGAGCTGTAGTTTGCAATTGACTCGCTTGGCCTACTTGCTGATCGCCAATTGGCCACGTACGGCGCCGTTTGGGACGGTCTTGGTGTGAACATTGAAGTAGTACATCGTTGGATGAGCAGCGATATTTGTAATCAAAGCGTGCGCAACTTTTACGCAGGCCTGGCCCGCTTTGTTGAATTTCAAAGTATTTAATGGGATAGCAACTCCGCCATCTACACCCTGGGCACCCTTATGGATATGGGCTCCCACCACGCCAGTCAATCCATTGGTCTTCACGTTGGAGCAGAAAGTATTTTTGGCCGAATTTAGAGTAAAAGTTCCGGTAGAAAATCCCTTTTTAACTCCCTTATTCATTAACTCATGCGTTCCTATGGCCTTTACCATCAATTTAGTAATGGGGGTGTTACTGGCCTGCGCAAAAGGTGCCAACCCGAGAGTTAGGGCAGTTGCCACTACTGCTACAAGAATTCTTTTCATCTCTTTACATCCCTTTCGTATGGACTCGTTCTCCTTCTGGAGTTGATCCTGATTGTGCAATCAGGTCTAAATATTGCGGCTCATATCTTAACGATGACTTCATAATGTCTTAGTATTGGCTGAGAATTCAAAGGCTTAACAGGACTCTTACTACCTTGTGGTTAGGAGTTTGTTACCGTTGCTGTTCTGATTTGAGTCGAAGAAACCGACGTGCTGATCGTTGGAGTACCTAGGCCAGAGGGTGTAATTGAAATCGGTAAATAGGATCCAGATGGAATCGTAAAGGTAACTACCAGGGCCGTGCCACTTGTAGTTCCGGTGGCGATCGAAACAGGAACTGATGAATTGGAACACAAAGTGGCGGAAGTAAAAGTTGTATTGAGAGGGCAGTTTTTCAGTGTTGTAGTTCTGCTTGAAGTCCACGTTACTGTATTTGTAAATTTTGCAGTGTTGATTGTTCCGGAATTCTTAATGAAGAGAAATTGGGCAGCGTTTGAATTTACAAGCGTGATCGCCGCGCCAGTTGCCGCGCCACCAGTTGTTGCACTGGGATAGATTCTAAAAGTT
>JANMBV010000067.1:0-1668 GCA_031360585.1 Actinomycetes bacterium
GGCCGGGTCCGCCAACGACGCGACGCGCCCTAGCTCGCGGTGCTCCCGGAAGTAGTTGAAGCAGTAGTCGAAGGAGGCGTAGCGGCTTGCTGGATTCCGGTCGCCGAGGTACCGCGCCAGGTTCTTCTCGATGTCGAGTTCAACCACGAAGGTCATCTCCGATCGCCACGGTTTGTCGACGTTCGCGTAATCCACCGGGGTGAACTCCAGGGCGGCTCCGGCGAATGAGAAGGGTGAGGTGTTGCGCCGTGAGGGGATCTTCCAGTCGCATGTGTGGAAGTGGGCGCGCTTGATCGACGCGGGGACTTTGGACACCTTGCGGCGTGGTCCGGCCCCGGCGGGCAAAGACGTCGCGAGAGTCCGGGTGCGTGAGCTTGAAGAGCAGTTGGTGCGGGCCCGGGCGAAGATCGCGACGTTGGAGGAGTTGGTGACCGCGCAGGGAAAATGCTTGGCGCTGCACGTCGACGTACGCATCGACGACAGCGCGACGTTCCCGAAGAAGTGAGCGCCGACATCGAGGCTTGGACCCTACGGGTGGGCCGCGGGCTGGCGTGTACCGCGTTTGGTGTGGCGCCGCGCACGTGGCGTCATCATCAACAGAAGTCACGCGGCGAGCTACGGCCTCGTGCGTCGACGGCGACAGGGCTCCCACGTCGACAGCACCCGGCGAAGCTGTCTGACGCCGAGGAGCGAGCGGTGCTCGAGGTGTTGTGCTCGCCGCGTTTCGTCGATGTCGGTGTCGCCGAGGTCTACGCGACGTTGTTGGACGAAGGCACCTACATGTGTTCGGACTCGACGATGCACCGGATCTTGCGCGAGCACGGCCTTTCGGGGCAGCGACGCCAACGCCAACCGGGGCGTCATCACCGGCCGCGTCTGGTCGCGACCGCGCCGAACATGGTGTGGGTATGGGACATCTCGCGACTCCCCGGACCCCGCAAAGGCCACTGGTTGTACCTGTATGTCGTGTGGGACCTGTGGTCACGCAAAGTCGTCGGCTGGGCGATCGACGAAACCGAAACCGCGGCGATCGCGGAGAAGCTCATCGCCGTGTGCTGTCGGCGTGAACACGTCAAACGCCACCAGCTCATCATGCACTCCGACCGCGGCGCGCAAATGACCGCCGGGACGATCACCGAGCTCTACGACCTGCTCGGCGTGCGACGCTCACTGTCACGACCACGCGTGTCGAACGACAACCCACACGCCGAAGCCGGGTTCAAGACCTTGAAATACCGGCCCGACTGGCCGGCACGATTCGCCGACATCGACCACGCAACCAGCCACTGCGACACGTTCTTCAACTGGTACAACAACGAACACCACCACACCGCGATCGGGCTGCTCACGCCCGCAGACCGCCACGCCGGGAACGGCCAACGCATCACAACCGCCCGACAACTCGTGCTCGACAACGCCTACCAGACACACCCCGAACGATTCCCGAACGGCCACCCACACCCGCCCCGCCAACCAGCACGAGTCTGGATCAACCCCAACCAAATCCAATCAAAATAACCCACCAACAAAACGGCAAACAGCTATTGACAGGCTCCGTCTTGCGTGTCGATGCGGGGCCGAGTGCTTCCCACTTTTGTGTGAAGTGTTCGTCCAGAACCGACAGGGCGATGTTGGCTAGCAACGGTGACAGGATCCCACCCTGAGGTG
>JANMBV010000100.1:0-1650 GCA_031360585.1 Actinomycetes bacterium
GAGGTTTTTCCATGATCGACGTGACCCATTACAGTTACAACTGGAGGACGCGCAACCAGCATCGCAGGATCAAGATCGGCGAGTTCATCGGCTAAATCAATATCGAAGCCTTGCAGTAGTTCGCGATCTTCATCTTCAGGGCTAACAATTTGGATTTCATAACCAAGTTGAGCACCTAGAAGTTGAAAAGTATCGGCATCAACTGATTGCGTTGCCGTCACCATTTCACCTAAGTGAAAGAGCGCAGAAACTAAAGCAGCTGGATCAGCACCAATCTTGTCAGCGAAATCGGCCAGCGAAGCGCCACGACGCATGCGTATAACGGTTTTTCCATCACCATGTGGAACAACTGCGCCACCAAGTTGTGGCGCCTGCATATTGTCGAACTCATCGCGAAGTGCTTTACGAGACTTAGCTTTGCGACCTGATTTCTTACTCGCATTTTTTCCAAATGCACCACCTGCACCACCACGTTGTGGAGGGCGACTACCACCTGGACGAGTCGGTGCTCCTGCAGTAGATGGACCAGTACTTTTATATGGAGTTCCAACGCTGGGTGCGCTACCCGTTCGCGGTGGAAATCCCGCACTTGCAGGTGGACGAGAGCCTTGCGGACGCGCAGCAAAACCTGGTCGAACAGATCCAGGGCGTGGACCTGCCATTCCTGGACGCGGTGCACCCGTTGGGCGTTGTGGTGGGCGTGGAACTGCGCCACCAGTTGAAAATGGATTGTTACCGGGACGCGGTGGACGGGGAACTGCACTAATGCTGGATGAAAATGGATTGTTACCGGCATGCGATGCTGGTTTAGGTATATCTATCTCCGGAGCGGTCTCAGCCGAACGAACCGCCTCAGCTTTTGCTTGAAGCTCCGCGCGATGAACTTCGGCGCGAACTTGTTCAGCTTTAAACGCCTCTAAATCTACGCCGAGTTCGGCAGCTAAAGATTGTGCCTGTTCGGCAGTAACCTCTTCATTTGCTTTTCCCGTGAGCTTTTTTGAGGCAGCTTTTTTAACTGGCTTTTTTTCCGCGGCAGGTTTTGCATCGGGATACATGTCGATGAGCTTGCGCACTACAGGCGCTTCTACTGTCGAGGATGCCGATCGGACGAATTCGCCCATTTCTTGAAGTTTTGCAAGGACAGCTTTGCTCTCCATGCCGAGTTGTTTTGCTAACTCGTGTACGCGAACCTTTGACACATTTTCCCCTGTCTTGGCCCGCATCTCTTAAAAATGCAAGCCCTAGTTGAACGACCTCATAGTTCTAGCGAGCTCATTTGAGTTTCATATCTTTCATATCCATTCGTTTGTAGTGCAGTGCCACATCATATCTAATGCCATAGCTAATCTAAAAATTGAGAATCTACGGGGCTATCTGGATGAATATCGATCCGCCAGCCCGTCAAACGCGCCGCCAAACGTGCATTTTGGCCATCTTTTCCAATAGCCAACGATAGTTGATAGTCCGGGACGATGACCTTTGCCGAGCGCGTTGCCTGATCTGTAATCTCAACTGAGACTACTTTGGCCGGAGCTAAGGCATGGCCAATAAAGATGGCTGGATCCTCTGACCAATCGACGATATCAATTTTTTCACCATGAAGTTCATCCATGACGGCTCGTGCTCTAGAGCCCATCGGCCCAATGAGTG
>JANMBV010000102.1:0-1521 GCA_031360585.1 Actinomycetes bacterium
CGCAAGCTCCGCCGCATATGGACTCAGCTCAATACCGTGCATCGCTTGCGGGCCGACCTCGGGAAAGCCGCGTTCCAATCCCAGCTCTTCCGCTTCCAGCCCGACGCGTAATTCAATATCTTTCAATGACTGCAAGGCGAGATATAAAAAATTGCCGCTGCCGCAGGCGGGGTCGAGCACTTTGAAGTCTTTGAGTTTTTCCTTGAATCCGATGTAGCGTTTGGTCGCGTCTTTGAGGGCGTTGGTGGCTTTGGCTTTCTCTGCCGGTTTGCGACTATTTTCGAATTCATCGAACACGGCCATTTGTGCGGCGATGCTTGCTTTTTCGCGGGCCCAATCTTCCAGCAGCGGTTCAACAATCACCGGGTTCACGATGCGCATGATCGAGACGGGATCGGTGTAGTGCGCGCCCAACTGGCTGCGTTTGGCCGGGTCGAGGCCGCGCTCAAACAGTGTGCCGAAGATGGAAGGCTCAATCGCGCTCCAATCGAGGACGGAAACCTTGAGCAATTTGTCGATGTCATCCGCCGTCAATGGCAGCGTCAGATCGTCATCGAAAAGGCCGCCGTTAAACCATTGAATGACGTGTTCGCCGAATGCGCCATGCCGATCCGCCATCGCCTGAAACAGATTTTTGAGTTGGCGTTCAAAGCGAACAATATCGCGTTGGCCATTGGCGAGAATCGTGGAAAAAAGTCGGCTCGGCAGCAGCGGCTCGCTCGCGGGTCCTTTCGCATCCTCGGCGAACAGGCAGAAAACCAGCTTGTTCAGGAAGTGCGCGACCTGATGCGGGTCGTGTCCACGCTTCTGCGGGTCGTGCTCCGGCTGCTGCATTTGCCACGCCAAATCGCCAATCAATTTTGCGGCTTGCAAAGTAATGGCGGCGCGCGTTTGCTGCGGCTTGAATGCATTTGGTTTCTCGAATAACCAGCGCAGCTTTTGCAGATTTTCCGGCGTGCCAATGTCTTCAAGCGCGATCACGTCCGTGTGCGAGGGCGTGCCGGTGAAGTGCGTGTGGATTACGATTTTTAGCCGATCACTGACGACCAACAGCGGCGGATTGTCGAGTGCCAACGCGTAGGTCATCAATTGCTTGAGTGCGATGTCAAGATTTGCGTGCGGCGCTTTGTATTCCCATGCGAAGTTGTGCCGTTTCCAGACATCGGCCCAGCTACGCCCTGCGCCGGTTCGTTTTGCGCCGCGTTCGAAGCAGTAGTTGTCGGGGTCGCTCGGTTTCCCGACGCCGAGCAATTCGCACAAGTCGAGGAAATGCGCCTGCGCCCCGGCACGCTCGGAGAGCTTGTTGTCTTTCCACTTGGTGATGAAGTCGGCGGGTGTCATTTTTCTTATAGCGGAATCATACGGCACCACTCTCGATTGCAATGTACTAACGAAACACTAGCATTGGCGGGCATGCTGGCGGCATTGTGGCCTGAAGACCGCACCAGTGCTAGGGTTCGCCAAATTATAAATAAACCACCACGCCGCGCGCGCGCAGACGATCAATCCAGACTGGCCGCT
>JANMBV010000119.1:0-4302 GCA_031360585.1 Actinomycetes bacterium
CCATCGTTCTCTGCACAACTGGGGATTTAGCAAGTGCCGAGCGCGAACATGCTCAAGGATTCTTCACCCGTCAAATAACGAACTTGATCTTTGTCTCCTCAGCTGCGGCTAACACGGCTGAACACTTGCCTCACTATCAGGCCCTTATTGAGCACGGCGCCCGATTGCTCTTTATAAACGGAGCGCCACATGATCTGGCAGCGCCAGCAATAGGAGACGACGAATGGGCCGCAGGGCGCATTTCGGCCCAGCACATTCTTGAGCTTGGTCATCGCTCCATTGGATTTATCACCGGCGTTGAGACGACTTCTACGCGATCCTCCCTTCGTCTATCTGGGATCCAGGAAATGGTGGAGACCATTCCGGACGCGGTCATATATGCAATCAACAGCAATTGGGGGGTGGAAGGCGGGGTGCTTGGTGCGAAGAAACTGCTTGAGGCGCACCCAGATATTTCGGCCCTTATTTGCGCCAGCGATCTGACCGCCCTTGGTGCGATGAACTACTGCAGGTCAAAAGCAATTTCAGTACCGGATGACATATCGATTCTCGGTTCAGATGGAATCGAGTTAGGGGGCTGGGTTTTCCCAACCCTTTCCACTGTTGCGCAACCCATCGATGCGATCTCAGATTATGTCGCAGCCTGGCTTACGGAAGAGGAATCTACGCAAAGCCTCTCCACCGCGAACCCGGATATTGCGTTCAAGTCAACGCTCATTGTGAGAAATAGCACTGGAAAGTACAAACACAACCGACGTTAGGTGAAGTGCGACGCATAACAAATCACTCCATGCAGTAAAAATTACGGAGGAAATATGCACTCAAGATTCATGGCAAGTTTTCAAAAACGCTCGTTCATAGTGCGAATGGCAGTAGTCGCTATCCTCGCGATTACCGTTGCACTTCCCCAAGGTTTGACACATGCCTCGGCATTTGTTGCGCCCGGTTCACCTGGTGTCCTCGCAGAAGGCGATGTCATCTACCAAGTTCTTGTAGACCGTTTCTCAAACGGGAACACAGCCAATGACAACTTCGGTTATGGTGATTACAACCCTTCAAATCTCGGGATGTACCACGGCGGAGACTGGCAAGGTCTCGCGAATCATCTTCAATACATAAAGGACCTTGGTGTCACGGCCATTTGGATTTCACCTGTATCAAAGCAACAGCCCTTGAGTCGCGACGGTACAGAAGCCAGTTACCATGGCTATTTCACAAAAGACTATGCGACTCCAAACGAGCACTTTGGAAGCCGTACTGATCTTCAGAATCTTGTGAACTCAGCGCACGCACTTGGCCTCAAAATGATCCTTGATGTCGTTCCTAACCACACAGCGGATTACCTAGCTGGAACTAGCACTACGTACAGTCCCACTACTTATTCGCCGGCTTCGCCGCTGAATAATTCTGCGCTCTTCCATCACGCAGGTGATTGCTTGTTCAACGGAACAGAATCGCAGGCACAATTGGAAGTTTGCGATCTCGGGGGGCTTGATGACCTTGACCAATCCAATTCGATCGTCGACACCTACCTGAAGAACACCTATAAAGACTGGGTACAAGGTGTCGGCTTTGATGGCATCCGCGTTGATGCGGCCCGAAGTATTCCGCAAACGTGGTTGCAGTCCTTTGAAGCAACCATGGGAGTGCCCACCTTCGGAGAAATCTTCGATGGCAACATCGACTACGTGGCTCCCTATCAGAACTACGAGTGGGGCGTCCTAGATTTCCCAACTTTCTTTACGGCGCGGGATGCCTTATCGGCAGATGGAAACTTGAATAACTTGAGCACGCTCTTCCTTCAAGATTACAAGTATCCACACGCCAACAGAGTAGAGACCTTCCTCGATAACCACGATCGAGCAAGATTCTTGGCTCGAGCCAGTGACAATTATCAAAGGCTACGAACCGCAATGACGTTCCTGCTAACCGCGCGCGGCGTTCCAGTTATCTACTACGGGACCGAACAGGCCGATAACGGAAATATGAATCCGTACGAGGTGCCAATCGCGAACAAGGACAACCGAAAAGATCTTTCAAGTTTTAGTGAAACTGGAACGATCTACAAGCACATCCAGCGACTCAATGCCGTCAAAAAGACCTACCCAGCCCTTCGGGTCGGCACGCAACGGGAAATCTGGTCCGATACATCCGTCTACGGCTTCTCACGACGTGTTGACACCACGGGAGCGGAAGCAATGACCGTTCTTTCGGATAGCTGGAGCACACAAACCCGGACCATTCCACTGCGTTCCGAGTCAACAATCTCCATTGGGACTGTCCTGACAAACCTGATGAAGACTTCCGATACTGTCGTCGTCATTGCCGGAGGGGTCACCGGCAAACAGATCGCGGTCTCTCTGGGAGAACATGAAGCGAAGGTCTACGTTCCAGGTACACCGACTTCATATATTCCGGCCACTCGCAACATCACCACAATCCGAATCCATTACAACGTTGGATACGGAAACCGAATCACTTTACGCGGTGATACAGATCCATTCCGATGGACTCAAGCAATGGAAATTCGCAACACTGCAGCCGATGTTTGGGAGTACCAATTGGAGAGAATTCCTTCGGGACAGACTTTTCAATTCAAACCGCTCATAAACGACGTATCGTATTCTGTGGGATCCAACTACACCGGGACAGGTGGCACGACTATGGATATTTACCCAACTTTCTAGGGTAAATGTGGAAGACCCTCCATGGGCATTGAGGAACTGAGGGGGCGGAACTAGTCCGCCCCCTCAGAGCCCTTGCCTAGATCATTGCGATAGCGCGCTTCCAGGTTAAGTCAAGGTCGGCATCCCTGGGGAATCGTCCGGCGATCTCAAGATCCACTAGGCCGTGCATCAAGGCCCACACTGCGCGTGCGTGCTCATGATCCTTACCCGTGATCTCGATAATCATCCTGGTGAGGCCATCTTCCAAACCAGCGGGGATCCGATCGCGCAACAAAGGGATGGACACTGTTATCTCATAGAGATGGGGATTCTCCAACGCCCACTGTCTATAGGCCAGAGCCTTGGCCTTTCGACTTTTGCCGGCCCGTTTGATCGCGATCCCAAACTCTTCCAGCCCGCGAGCCTGAAGGTCGGCAACGATCTCCTCTTTATCAGCGATGTGTTTGTAAAGGCTGGGAGCTTTGATGTGAAGCTGATCTGCGAGGGCACGCATCGACAAACCGGCCAGGCCCTTCTCATGGAGCAATTCATAAGCGGCGACGCTGATTCTTTCCCGAGTTGGGCCGTCGGTGTTAGCCATGATAACTTCAGGCTAACACTGTTAGCGAAGGAGAGGCAAGATGTACGTAGTCGGCAGGCCGAGGCTTTTCCTACAACTTGAAGGCGCGGTGCTCTTTTGCGCATCACTATTTCTATTCAATTCCACGCATCAGCACTGGTGGTGGGTACCCGCACTTCTGTTCGTACCGGATGTCTTCATGGTTGGTTATGCGCGATCAACACAACTCGGCGCGTTGATCTACAACATCGGCCATACGCATCTTCTACCAGCTTGTTTGGCTCTCTATGGGTTGCACAACCATCGACCCTTTGTCATCGGTATCGGTTTGATCTGGTTGGCACACATCGGCATGGATCGAGTTCTCGGTTACGGCCTTAAATATGATGACGATTTCAAGCATACCCATCTGGGAAGTCTCCTCAAGAAGTAGAGAACACCATGTAGCAAGTAGGCTTTCCGAATGGATCGAAGAGAAAAGAATCTGGTGATCTTCGACTGCGACGGGGTGTTAGTCGATAGCGAAGTCATCTCGGTCAAGGTTGACCAGCTAGTGCTTGCAGATCTCGGCTGGTCGATTTCAGTTGAGGAAATAATCGAGCGCTTTGTCGGCAGATCCCATGCCCATTTTCTTGAAGTCGTCGAAGAACATATAGGTCGCAAACTCCCCGATGATTGGGAAGATGCCTACCAGCACCTTTACAGGCAAGCCCTCGACCGCGATTTGCGCCTCATCGATGGCATTGCGGATGCACTGGACAAGATTGACCTGCCTATGTGCGTGGCCTCCAATGGAAGCCAGAGCAAAATGGAGTTCACGCTGAAACGTGTGAATCTCTGGTCTCGTTTCGAGCCAGCCGATTGCATAGTTGTAGAAGACAGTTGGACAGGGGTTACCGCAGCACTTGCCGCGCAAATGAAAGTTATTGCCTATACGGGCGGGATCACTTCGCTACACCAAATTCCAGCAGGTGAGGCCACCATGATCGACCATATGTCCCAACTTCCAGGTGCGATCCTGGAATTAATTGGCAATTAGACTTCACTGGTGCCCGA
>JANMBV010000124.1:0-4298 GCA_031360585.1 Actinomycetes bacterium
TTTTTCGATCAGTTCCAAATGCAGCAAGAGCTTTCAGAATTCCTCAAAGCATCTGTGGATGTTATATCTCTTCGCGCCCTGAAGGCGAGAGATTCCGATATTCGCGAAGAAGCATTGGTTTTGTGACCCGCTCGGAACTTAAGCGGCTTCAGGACATACTTGAATGTTCCGATGACCTCGCAGAACTTGTGGCAATGGGCAAAGTAGAGTTTTATGGAAACAAATTTTGGGCAATGGCGGGTGCACGTTTGTTGGAAAATATTGGAGAGGCCTCAACACACCTTACTGAGGAGATTCTAGAAAGCCTTCCTGAAATTGAATGGAGGAAGATTGCTGGGATGAGAGTACTTATTGCACACGCCTACCATCGCATAGATATCGATTTCATTTGGAGTATTGCAGCGACCTCAGTTCCCGATTTAGCTCAGAAAGTTCGTGCAAAATTTCCAGATTTGGATTCTGAAGTCTAGGCACGGATTGAATCGTTCGTAGTAGGAACCCTCTCGGAGAACGAATGATCTTTTTAGCCTTGAAGATTCCTAGATCGAAGGTTGATAACTTCGCAACGGTTCGTCCGCACCCAAGGCTCGATGTTCTCGTCTCACACTTCCGAAATCGAAATTCACTTCCTTCACTCCCTTAGATGCAGCCACTACTCCTAGGAGCAGTCATTCTTTGAATTGCACCAAACACCCAATTGCCAGGTTTCCACAGACTCCTGGTGCTTTCAAAAGCCGGCATAGCACGCGCAGTTGCTGGCGTGTCGGGGTAATCGAGATTATTTGTCAGCTCAAGTTCTAGAACCTGATCCGCAAGGCCGAGAGGAAGGGATTCCACTTGATATCCCAAAGTCCGTTACTTAGAAATCTATCCTGAAAATAGCCCCAAATCGACCGGGTCGCTTAACTGCAGATGCGCTCCCCATGATTTCCCGATGATTACGAATCCGAACGCCTCAAGTTCTTGGCATTTAAGGTCAAGGGCATTGACTATCTCGATTTCTGAATTCATCATCACAACCTACTGTTTACTGGTGCTTTCTAGACTAAAAGTAGCGATTACTCCCAGTGCCAAGTTTCATCTCTTCGGGTGGATTTCATTAGCGATTTGAGCCCTCTCTATGCTGCAATCTAACGAGTAGGCTACGGCAATGACTCGGCGTACCGTACTAATAACAGGGGGATCGCGTGGCATTGGGGCTGCCATAGCTCTCGAATTTGCCAAAGCCGGGGATCGAATTGCGGTTCATTATGGGTCATCGAAAGTAGAAGCGGAGAGAGTCCTTAAAACTTTATCGGGTGACGGCCATATCACTGCGCAAGCTGACCTGAGAGATCCCGAGGCGATACGAAAAATGGTCGATCTCGTCGCTCATGAATTTGGAAAAATTGATGTGCTGATCAACAATGCCGGTGTCTTCATTGATCACCCCATCGAATCAACCACCTATGAAGAGTGGCAAAGTGCTTGGGAGCAAACAATAGGAGTGAACCTAATTGGCGCCGCCAATGTCTCTTGGTGCGCATTGCAATATATGCCTAAAAATGCCACGTCACGGATTGTAAACATTGGCTCACGTGGGGCTTTCCGCGGAGAACCAGCGAGCCCGGCATATGGTGCATCTAAAGCAGCAATCGTTGCCTTTGGTCAGTCAATTGCGAAGGCGTTAGCGCCGATGCATATCGGTGTCACGACGTTGGCTCCAGGATTTGTTGATACCGAAATGGCGGCCAGATTGTTAGACGGCCCGGAAGGCGATGGGATTCGAGCTCAAAGTCCATTTAATCGTGTTGCAAAACCAGAAGAATTGGCGAAGGCTGTTTACTTCCTGGCATCTGCTGATAGCGAATGGGCTAGTGGCGCCGTATTGGACTTCAACGGTGCATCCTATTTGCGTATGTAATTTACTTCGCTAACTCACGCAATCCGTTGATTAACCGGGTGACATCATTGTGAGTGCTGTAAGGCGCTATTCCCACGCGCACCGCGCCGTTATCGCCTAGTCCAAGAGCTCGAGAAGCCTCGAGCGCGTAGAAATTTCCAGCTGGGGCATTAACTTGCAGCTTCGCCAAGTGCCTGTAAACCGCAACGCCTTCTACACCCTTAAGGTTAAAATACATTGTAGGAGTGCGTTTAGACGCATGACCATACGTGCTCACCCCGGGTAGACCCTTAATTTCAGATTCCATAAATCTAAATAATTCGTCTTCGTACTTTTCCAGTGCCTCCATCGACTCAATGATTTTCTGTCGTCGATTCGCCTGCCTACCTTCAACCATATTTGCTATGTAATCAATCGTGGCAGTACAACCGGCCATTAGCTCATATGGGAGTGTTCCAAGTTCAAAACGTTCCGGAACCGCACCTGTGGAAGGTAATAATTTGTCATTATTCAGCGTCGCTAGTAAATCTGGTTTTGCCGCTATTGCCGCACAATGAGGGCCAAGCAACTTATAGAAAGAAAATCCATAAATGTCTGCACCCATCGCTTGCATATCAACTGGAGTGTGGGGAGTTAAATGAACTCCATCCACATAAAGAAGTGCATTTGCCCGATGCGCCTCTGCGGCTATTGCCTTGATATCAGGCCTCGTTCCCATGGTATTTCCGGCACCGGTTACGGCAACCAAGCGCGTCTTCCTACTGAGTAATTCAGAGATTGCCGAAGTGGGCAATTCCCCGGTTTCGATATCAAACTCTGCCCATCGAATAACCGCCCCTACTGACTCTGCGGCTTGGACCCAAGGCCTGATATTCGAATCATGATCGAGGGTGGAGACAATGATTTCATCACCAGGCTCCCAGGTTTTGGCCAAAGTTCGCGAAAAGTCATAGGTGATTTGGGTCCAGCTTCGACCATAAATTACGCCATGTGGATCGGCATTTATCAAATCTGCAACAGCTCGACGAAAATTGATAACTATGTCTTGAGCGTTTCTTTCGGATTCTGTTGTGTCGTTACGGTTAGAAATTGGCTGAGTAATCGCATCGGATATTGCGTTACCTACCTGGGAAGGCACTTGGCTTCCTCCAGGGCCGTCAAAAAACGCTAAGCCGGAGTTTAACGCAGGAAAATCTTTTCGGATTTTCTGAACATCATAAATCATATTGGCAATTGAAGTCGCTCTGGATAATTAAATCAATAGGAATTCGTTGAACGAGCGTCGCTATGACTGTTTGATAGACTCATTGGGTGACCTTCTACCAAGGTAGCAAAAATCGCACGGCCGTGATTTTTCCTGGTCGTGCTTACACTCCAAACCATCCCCTTCTCTACTACGCGCGCCAGGTGCTGCTGACCCAAGGTTGGTCGGTAGAAGAAGTGTGGTGGGTCCCCGAGGATCTTGTTTCTGACGAGACCGTACTGAGAAGAGTGGAGAAGGTACTCGATGAAGTTGTTGGCGGCGCATCACTGGTCGTCGGCAAATCGTTGGGATCCCTTGCAATGCCTTCGGTATCAAAACGCGGCTTGTCGGCAATATGGCTGACACCACTTTTTGAACTTCCCGACCTAGTTGTTGCCTCAAAAGTCATCGTTGCCAAAACCCTGATGGTAGGCGGAACGGCCGATGATTCTTGGGACGGCAATATTGCCAGGGCAAGTGGTCAGCAAGTGTTGGAGTTATCCGGTGCAGACCACGGCCTGGAAGTCCAGGGAAATCCTCTGGCTTCCGTGGGCCTGCTCGCCGAAATTGTCGCGACCATGACGCAATTTGTTAAAAGTCTTTGAAACTGCGCACAGGCGATCCCTATCAGGAAAGCAGAGCCCTCTGCGCCAGGCCAGCCATGAGTCGGGCGACTTCATTGCGTTGCTGATTAGATCGCAGCCGAGGTGTCGAATTGAGCAATCCAAAGACCGCGTGCGCCATGGTGCGCGCAGTCTCGGGCGTTGCATCCGGCCGCACGCGTTGAATCTGATCCACCCACAGCTCAACGTACCGTCGCTGAAGACGTCGAACCTGCCGAGCATCATCCTCTTCAAGATTTCCAAAATCGCGCTCATGGACTCTAATGAGATCGGGATACGAAATCGCGAATTCGACATGGCGGTTGATGAGCGCGGAGAGAGCTTCCTCGGGACCGAGGTCCTCCTCGACGACCTCCGTCGCCCCCTCGAATAGAGACTGGCTGACGGTGATCAGCATTTCCGCAAGCAAAGCGCTCTTCGTTCGAAAGTGCCGGTACATCGAGGGCCCTGTGAGGCCAACCGACTCACCCAGTTCCTCTACGCCGACCCCGTGAAACCCCTTGGCGGCAAAGAGCGCAGCTCCCTTTTCAAGAAGCCGCTCACGAGTCCC
>JANMBV010000019.1:0-37492 GCA_031360585.1 Actinomycetes bacterium
AATCGGGCATTCTCATTTGGTCGTTCTCGGGCGAAGTTGCAGACCGACGACGTTCCCAAGACCACCTTCGCAGATGTTGCGGGCTCGGATGAGGCCGTGGCAGAGCTCAGTGAAATCAAGGATTTTCTTGCCAATCCACCCAAATACGTCGCCCTTGGAGCCAAGATTCCCAAAGGCGTCCTGCTTTACGGCCCCCCTGGTACGGGGAAGACACTTCTTGCTAGGGCCGTGGCGGGAGAGGCAAAAGTTCCTTTCTATTCCATCTCGGGATCAGATTTCGTGGAGATGTTTGTCGGTGTCGGAGCGGCTAGAGTGCGTGATTTGTTCAACCAGGCAAAAGAGAATGCCCCGGCCATTGTGTTTGTCGACGAAATTGACGCAGTCGGTAGACAGCGCGGGGCAGGTTTGGGGGGCGGCCACGACGAACGTGAGCAAACTCTAAATCAGTTGCTTGTTGAAATGGATGGTTTTGAGACGAACAACTCCGTTATCCTAATTGCTGCGACAAACCGTCCTGATATTTTAGATCCGGCGTTATTGCGTCCAGGTCGTTTTGATCGACAGATTCCTGTGGAGCGACCAGATCTCAAAGGCCGCGAGGAAATTCTCAAGGTTCATGCAAAAGGAAAGCCGATCAGTAAAGACGTGGACCTTCTTACCTTCGCGCGCCGGACACCTGGATTTACAGGGGCTGATTTGGCGAATGTTCTCTATGAGGCTGCACTTCTAACCGCGCGTGAGAACGCCAAGGTAATCACCAATCGTGCACTTGATGAGGCGATTGATCGAGTGATGGCGGGGCCTGCACGTAAGAGTCGGTTGATGAGTGAGGAAGAACGTCGCGTCACGGCCTATCACGAAGCAGGCCATGCACTAGTAGCACGCGCATTGCCTCACACTGACCCTGTCCATAAAATCACAATCATGCCTCGTGGACGGGCTCTTGGGTACACCATGGTTCTTCCTGATGACGATAGGTATTCGATCACGAGAAACCAATTGCTGGACAAGTTGGCTTACTCACTTGGAGGACGCGCAGCCGAAGAATTAATTTTTCATGATCCATCCACAGGGGCAAGCGATGACATTGAAAAGGCGACTTCGCTTGCTCGCGCAATGGTGACTCAATACGGAATGACTGAAGCAATTGGCGCGATCAAACTTGGGACTGATGCTTCGGAGCCATTCATGGGTCGCGATTACGGACACACTCGTGACTTCTCAGAACATGTTGCCGCACTTATTGATTCTGAGATTCATAAAATGATCGAAAATGCCCATCAAGAGGCGTTCGATATTCTGGATGAGAACCGCTTGATTTTGGATGAAATGGTTCTTCAACTCTTAGAGCGTGAAACACTTAATAAGGAGGAGATCGCTGAGATCTTCGCCGAAGTGAAGCCACGTCCGCAGCGCCCGTCTTGGACCGGTTCTGCAACGCGTAAACCTTCTGATCTGCCTCCCATTCCGACCCGGATCGCTCTTTCCAACGGAAACGCACGCGAGGCAAGTGTCGATGAAGCACCAAAGGAGAAGAAGGCTCCAATAAAGCGAACACCGAAAGTGAAGAAGACTGATGAGTGAAATTAATCCGGTCTCGATGGGTCCCCACGATGGGCGAGCAGCCCATCCTTACGATCAGGCTCGCGCCGAGCGGGCGGTTAAGGAGTTGCTCCTAGCTTTTGGGGAAGATCCCGATCGAGACGGATTGAGAGAGACTCCATCGCGAGTTGCTCGGGCATTTGCTGAGAATTTTGCAGGACTTTGGCAAGCCCCTGAAGATGTACTAACCACCACCTTTGACATCGGGCACGAGGAACTTGTCATCGTCAAAGATATCGAAGTCTTTTCCCATTGCGAACATCACCTGACTCCGTTTCATGGCGTTGCCCACGTTGGCTACATCCCTTCTGGTCGCATCACGGGTCTATCCAAGATTGCTCGACTAGTTGATCTATTTGCTAGGCGCCCCCAGGTGCAAGAGCGAATGACCACGCAGATCGCCGATGCCTTAGTGGAAATACTCAAACCCGCGGGTGTGATTGTTATCGTGGAATGTGAACACCTTTGTATGTCGATGAGGGGTGTCAGGAAAGCCGAAGCACGCACGGTGACGAGCGCTGTCCGTGGAATTCTGCGCGACCCAGCAACGCGGGCTGAAGCAATTAGTCTGATTACAAAGCGGTAGTTTTCTTTATGCTCCTTTCGCAGATGAATTTTCCCCTTGATCGACCTGTCGTCATGGGGATATTGAATGTCACTCCGGATTCCTTTGCAGATGGTGGTCGGTTCGAGAATTTTGATTCTGCCTTGCACCGAGGCCTTGAGATGCTTTCAGAAGGCGTAGACATCATCGACGTTGGTGGTGAATCCACCAGACCCGGCTCGTACCGCATCGCACCGGAGGAAGAATTGCGTAGGGTGCTCCCGGTCGTGGAGGCGCTGGCAGCCAAAGGAGTAGTAATCAGTATTGACACAAAGCGCGCGGTAACCGCCCGCAAGGCAGTGGAGGCAGGAGCGCGGATCGTCAATGATGTGAGTGCGGGCTTATCGGATCCTGACATGCTGGCGGTTGTTGCCTCGTTGGGTTGTCCCTACATCGCGATGCACACGCGCGGTGAGTCTTCGGATATGCATGTGAGAGCTGTCTACGACGATGTCGTGGCAGAAGTGGTTAATGAATTGCGCGCGCGAGTAAGGGCAAGTCTGGCTGCCGGCATATCGCCTGAGAACCTGATCCTTGATCCGGGTATCGGCTTCGCTAAGGAATCTGAACACAATTGGAAAATCTTGAGTCACCTTGATGCCTTTACGGCGATCGGCTACCCAATTCTCATTGGAGCTTCCCGCAAACGCTTTTTGGGCCAGTTAGTAGGTTCTTCGATGACGGATGCGCGAGAATCTGCGACCATTGCCCTGACCACTTTGCTCGCCGAGCAGGGAGTCTGGGGAGTTCGAGTGCATAGCGTCAAACCCCATCGCGATGCTATTGATGTAGTAAGGAGTATGAAATGAGCGATTCACTTGAAATCAAAGGTTTGTTTGGGTTCGGCTACCACGGCCTATTTGATGATGAACGCGAGAATGGCCAAGGGTTTCTTGTAGATGCACTCTTAGAGTTGGACTTAACGGCTGTGTCGAGAAATGATCTACTCGAGGACACCATCGATTACGGTGCCGTCTGCGATTTGATCCTTGCACAATTGGTCGGTCCTCCAGTTTCGCTGATTGAAAGGTTGGCAGGTCAAATTGCCGACCTCATCTTGGAAACTTTCCCCAAGGTGAATTCAGTCAAGATCACCCTGCACAAACCGGATGCACCAATAGCAGTGAAGGTGAAGGACCTTGCCGTGTCAGTTGAGCGGACTCGATGAGAGCGGTTGTTGCAATAGGTGCAAACCTCGAGGATCCGGAAGCAGCGGTGGAGTTGGCGATTTCTCTGCTAGAACAATCTACTGACTTGATTGCCCGTTCCTCACTTTATGCAACAAAACCTATAGGTGGGTTGCCTCAACCAGATTATGTAAATGCGGTCTGCATCATTGAATCGGACCTGCCTGCCCACGATCTCTTGGGTCTCCTGCATGGAATTGAAAAGAGCATGGGCCGAGTCCGCACTGAGCGATGGGGTCCAAGAGTCATTGACCTCGATCTGATCACTTATGGCAGTGTGGTCAACGGCGATAGTGAACTCACTTTGCCACACCCGAGAGCTCATGAGCGAGGATTTGTTCTCCAACCCTGGTTGGAAATTGATCCGGGTGCCGAACTTCCTCCGTACGGTCGAGTGAGAGATATTTTGGCGGAGCTAGCCTCGTCCAAGTAATCTTTACCATCAAGATAAAAGGCCCGGTACCAAGAAAGGACTGGAGCATATGGAGGTTCTTGATCACTTGCGCAAAGTGAGTACGTTCGCCCTTGGCCCGATCGCCCTGGTCCCGACAATGGGGGCTCTCCACCAAGGCCACGCAGAACTGATCCACCGAGCACGGCAATTATCGCAGTCGGTTCTGGTGAGCATCTTCGTTAATCCTCTTCAGTTTGATGATCCGGCGGATCTGGAGAAATACCCACGCACTCCGGAATCAGATATTGCCATCGCCAGGCAATCAGGGGCGCGCGTGCTCTGGGTACCCGAATACGGTGAGATATATCCTGGGTCGATTGAAAAAATTGATGCCGGGCAGATCGGTACTCTCTACGAAGGGGCAATGCGAAAAGGCCATTTCCAGGGAGTTTTAACTGTGGTCAAACGGTTCTTTGATCTCGTCCATCCCACCTGGGCCCTCTTTGGTGAAAAGGATTTCCAGCAACTCTTCCTCATCAGGGCGATGGTGGAGGAATTGAATCTTGGTATTGAGATTGTGGCAGTTCCCACCGTTCGCCAGGTCAACGGCTTGGCCATCTCATCGCGAAATATTCGCCTGAGCCCCACGGATCTCGAGGTCGCGCTGGTCATTTCGAGGGGATTGACCAATGCTTCTCAGATGGAATCTGTGGACTCGATGCAGCAAGGACTCAACCAAACCCTTGCATCCGAACCCGGATTCAGAGTTGAGTATGCAGTAATTATTGATGAGAGCGACTTCTCTCTGGCAACCGACTCCACGCTTCGAAAGCGAGGGTTGGTCGCCGGTTGGGTAAATGGGGTCAGATTGATTGACAATATGCCTATGACAGGCCCAACTCGATGAAACTGCTGGCACCGAGTCCCGGTTGGACCGCACGCGCAGATGTGATCGTCGTCGGATCAGGAGTGGCTGGTCTTACAACCGCATTGCAGGTCAGAAATTTCGGTCTTTCGGTCTTGCTTGTCACTAAAGCTCGCGTTGATGAAGGTTCGACAAAGTGGGCCCAGGGTGGCATTGCTGCGGCATTGGGACCCGGGGATACGCCTGGCCAACATGAGAAGGACACACTTGTTGCTGGCGCAGGGTTGTGCGATGAACCAGCTGTGAAGGTTCTCGTATCTGAAGGACCCGAAGCAGTGCGCAGACTGATTGCGCGGGGGGCAGTTTTTGATAAAGAAGCAAGTGGGGAAATCTCTCTCACGCGTGAAGGCGGCCATCATCGAAATCGAATTCTTCATGCCGGAGGCGATGCCACGGGAGCGGAAGTTTCGCGCGCTCTCCTTGCCGCCGTGAGGAATGATCCAGAGATTGAAGTCCTTGAGCATGCACTTGTTCTTGATGCGCTAAAGGATATAGATGGAAAAGTCTGCGGAGTTACTCTGCACGTTATTGGCGCAGGAACACGTGATGGCGTGGGACGAGCTATCGCACGGGCAACGGTTCTTGCAACGGGTGGGCTGGGTCAGGTTTTCGCACAGACAACTAATCCCTCGGTTTCAACCGGTGATGGCGTAGCTCTTGCCTTGCGAGCGGGAGCCGATGTTGCCGATGTCGAATTCATTCAATTCCACCCAACTGTCATGTGGCTAGGTGATGCATCCCAAGGCCAACAGCCCCTCATTAGTGAAGCAGTACGAGGCGAAGGTGGACACTTGGTCGATGACGAAGGTGTGCGATTTATGGTCGGGCAACATCCGATGGCCGAACTAGCCCCGCGTGATGTCGTGGCAAAAGCAATCATGCGCCACATGGGAAAAACGGGTGCCCATCATGTCTGGTTAGATGTGCGAAATATTGACGGATTTGTCGATCGTTTTCCCACTATCTACGCTTCATGCTTGGCACATGGCATAAATCCTCTCGTTGACCTCATTCCGGTTGCCCCCGCCTCACACTATGCATCAGGTGGTGTGCGTGTAGATATGAACGGGCGCTCGAGCATCGCCGGGTTGTATGCGTGCGGGGAAACTGCGTGCACGGGAGTGCATGGGGCGAATCGTCTCGCCTCGAACTCGTTGTTGGAAGGGTTGGTTTTTAGCGCTCGCATTGCCGCAGATATCGCATCCGATCTCCGAGAGTTTTCAGAACCCGTTGAGATTTCGCAACACAGGATTCTCCTTGATCCGAAAATCCGTAAGAAGCTCCAGGAGGCCATGAGCGCTGGCGTCGGAGTTCTTCGATCGCGCGAGTCACTTCTCAAAGCGACCAAGGATCTCGCGCAGATTGGTGAAATGGGGAGCGCAGAACCCTGTGTCGAGGCATGGGAGACGACCAACCTCTATCACTTGGCTTTCGCGATCGTGCGCTCTGCACTATTGCGCGAGGAAACCCGCGGATCTCACTGGCGAGAGGATTTTCCAGAATCTTTAGATGCGTGGCGCAAACACATAGTGCAGCATATGGATGTCGAAGGAAATTGGAGTACAAGTTTTGAGGAGGTGATCAAGTCATGAAGTTCGCCGAGATATCGCCAACGACGAAGCAAGCTTTGCTCAGTGTGTCTCTGGACCCAGAGCACACCATCGATCTTGTTAAGCGCGCATACGAAGAAGATTTGCAGGGTGGCGAGGATGCGACATCTGTAGCCACGATCCCGGCAGATCACGTCTCTACGGCCGAATATCGCCTCCGTGCAAGTGGCATCATCGCAGGCATTGAAGTTGCAAAGGTCGCGTTGGAGTTGGTCGGAGTTACAGATCTCGCATCCGGCGTCTTGTGTGCCCATGATGTTGAGGCCGGCACCGTAATCCTGAGCGCTCATGGGAATACTCGCGCCTTACTTTTAGCCGAACGTACATCCCTTAATTTTCTAGGCCACCTGAGCGGTATTGCCACTCTGACTCGGTCATGGGTGGATGAGGTGAGTGAATACGGGACTGCCATACGAGACACTCGCAAGACCACCCCCGGATTGCGCGTCTTGGAGAAATACGCGGTCCGGATGGGTGGAGGCACCAACCACAGGATGTCCTTGAGCGAATCGGCCCTCATCAAAGACAATCACGTGGAAGTCGTTGGGGGTGTCAGCAGAGCCTTTGAGCGAGTAAGGAGGCTCTACCCAAAAATTGAGATAGAGGTAGAGGTGGATTCGCTGGTTCAATTGGAGGAGATTCTCCTTCAAAAGCCAGATCTCGTTCTGCTCGACAACATGAGCGTTGACGAATGCAGGCAGGCAGTCGCTATTGTTGCTGGACGTTGCAAGTTGGAAGCATCAGGTGGCCTATCACTTGAAAATGCCAAGGCATACGCGCAATCGGGGGTAGATTACTTAGCAGTCGGAGCGCTCACTCACTCTGCGTCAGTATTGGATATCGGACTCGACCTTAAGGCGGAGATCTAAATGCTGCTCGCAATTGATGTTGGAAATACGAACACAGTCCTTGGCGTTTTCAATGACAAAGCCCTAGTTCGATCGTGGAGAGTGAAGACCGATGCCCGCAACACCTCTGATGAACTCTGGTTGCAGTTCGGTGCCCTTGTGGCCGACTATGAGATCACAGGATTAGCGGTCTGCTCGACGGTACCGGCCACTCTGCGCGAACTGCGCACGATGATTGCCTCGTACTTTCCAAATATCCGAGTGACAATTGTGGAGCCCGGGATTAAAACAGGAGTGCCATTGCTCTATGACAATCCCAAAGAGATCGGCGCCGACCGGATCGTGAACACTCTGGCCGCACACACCCTCTATCCGCACGGACCGGTAATCGTGGTCGACTTTGGAACATCCACCAACTTTGATGTTGTGTCGGATAAGGGTGAATTCCTTGGTGGCGCGCTAGCACCAGGAATTGAGATCTCCGTCGACGCCCTTGCAGCGCGTGCGGCACAACTTCGCAAAGTGGAGTTGGTACTGCCTCGCTCGGTCATAGGTAAAAACACGGTGGAGGCCCTTCAATCAGGGACTATCTACGGTTTTGCAGGTCAGGTAGATGGTTTGGTCCATAGGATCACCGCTGAACTCAAACTCTCATATCCGCAAGCCCCGACGGTCATTGCAACCGGCGGCCTGGCACCGCTGGTCCTTGGAATTTCGCAAACCATCGTCCACCACGAGCCAGATCTAACTTTGATCGGACTCCGCCTCATTCACGAGCGAAATGGCTGACTAGGTAGACTTCCCGCACTATGGCAGACACTCCCAATACACCTGAAGAAGATGACCTTCCAGAACAGTTGCGTATTAGACGCGAGAAACGGGCCGGCCTTCTAGCCCGTGGTGTTGAACCGTATCCAGTCTCCGTGCCCCGCACGAAATCCCTGGCCACGATCCGCCAGACCTACGAAGGTCTTGCCATCGATGTCGCCAGTGGGGATGTTGAAAGCGTTTCCGGGCGAATCATCTTCAAGCGCGATACTGGAAAGCTCTGCTTTGCAACGATGCGCGAGGGTGACGGGACGACTCTTCAAGCGATGATCTCTCTTGATAAAGTCGGCGAGGATTGTCTGGCCTCGTGGAAGAGTGATATTGATTTAGGTGACATTGTCAGCGTCACGGGTGAGATCATTACCTCCAAACGCGGGGAACTCTCAATCTTGGCCGATGACTGGGCTCTTGCTGCGAAGGCCTTGCGACCGCTGCCAAACGAACATAAGCCGATGTCAGAGGAGACGCGTGTTCGCATGCGCTATGTCGATCTCATCGTTCGCCCCGAGGCTCGCAGTAATGCACGACTGCGCCCTGCAGTGATGCGCTCACTGCGCGATACATATCACGAGCGCGACTACTTGGAAGTTGAAACTCCCATGCTTCAAGTTCAACCTGGTGGAGCAGCCGCGCGACCGTTCGAGACCTACAGCAACGCGTATGACATGGATCTTTTTTTACGCATTGCACCTGAATTATTTCTGAAGCGTTGCGTTGTTGGCGGAATCGAACGAGTTTTTGAAATCAACCGTAATTTCCGCAATGAAGGCGCTGATTCGAGCCACTCTCCAGAGTTCGTGATGATCGAGAGTTATGAGGCTTACGGGGACTGGATAACCGTTGCCGAGTTGACCCGCGCTCTAATCCAGAATTCGGCGATGGATATTTTCGGTTCTCACGTCGTGCGCCACCATGATGGACGCGAATCCGATCTTGGCGGAACGTGGAAAGAAGTCTCCTTATTCGACGCGATTTCAGAAGGAGTCGGTGAGTCGGTTACGGCACAGACTTCGATTGGGGAATTGAGGAAGTTTGCAGTGAAATTGGGGATAAAGATTGATCCCAACTGGATCAAGGGCAAACTCGCGGAGGAAATCTTCGAGCATGTAACTGCCGGCAAACTCAATGAACCAACCTTTGTTATGGGCTTTCCAACCGACAACGCTCCGTTGGTACGTGCTCATCGCACAATTCCGGGTGTTGTTGAGAAATGGGATCTCTACGTTGATGGGATTGAATTGGCTACCGGATACTCAGAACTCATTGATCCAGTTATCCAACGCGAGCGATTGGTCGAGCAGGGTCGACTTGGCGCAAAAGGCGATGTCGAAGCAATGAGCGTGGATGAAGATTTCTTGCGGGCAATGGAATTTGGTATGCCACCGATGGGTGGAATGGGAATGGGTGTGGACCGTCTGCTCATGGCCCTGACTGGTCTTGGGATTCGCGAAACTATTCTCTTCCCACTTGTGAAGCCAGAGATCGACTAGTTATGGTTGAAATTCGGGCCGCGAAATCCACTGACGTTAAGGGCATCCGCATACTGATAGATACCTACGCCCCGCAACGCCGACTCCTCTCCAAGGAGACTGTCACCCTTTATGAGAGCGTCCAAGAATTTAGCGTTGCCGTTGATAATGGAGAAGTGATCGGTTGTGGCGCCCTCCACGTTCTCTGGGAGGATTTGGCCGAGGTGAGAACTGTTGCGGTGGCGCAGACATATCGGAGCCAGGGAATTGGCCATCAAATTTTGGAGGCCGTTATCCAGCGGGGTCGTGAAATCGGAGTCAAGCGAATTTTCTGCCTAACTTTTGAGACCGGCTTCTTCGGGCGCCACGGTTTCGAGGAAATCCACGGAACCCCGGTCGATCCCGAGGTTTACACCCAGTTGCTCCACTCCTACGACACGGGTATCGCCGAATTCCTCGACTTGGAGAGCGTAAAACCCAATACCCTGGGAAATACGAGGATGCTGAAGTACCTCTAGTCATCATGGACGGGGCATAAACAGACCCAGCCCGCGGTTATATGGTCAGGCTATGAGGTTTCGCGCCTCAACCGCGCTTGGTTTAGGCTAAGAGGTGCAGGAAATCAAAAAAGGAGTCGGCGATGTTTGAGCGATTTACGGATAGGGCCAGACGAGTTGTCGTGCTGGCGCAAGAAGAAGCCCGCATGCTCAATCACAATTACATCGGCACCGAGCACATTCTCCTTGGCCTGATCCACGAAGGCGAAGGCGTTGCCGCTAAAGCCCTTGAATCCTTAGGTATTTCCCTGGAAGCGGTCCGTTCGCAGGTTGAGGAGATCATCGGTCAAGGCCAGCAAGCGCCCAGCGGTCATATTCCATTTACCCCACGGGCGAAGAAGGTTCTCGAACTCTCCCTGCGCGAAGCCCTGCAGTTGGGCCATAACTACATCGGCACCGAACATATTTTGCTTGGACTCATTCGCGAAGGTGAGGGCGTTGCAGCACAGGTCTTGATGAAACTTGGAGCAGATCTTTCACGGGTTCGCCAACAGGTCATTCAACTTCTCTCTGGCTACCAGGGCAAAGAGCCAGTCACCACTGGCGGGCCCGCCGAAGGCACCCCTTCGACCTCTCTGATTCTTGATCAATTCGGGCGCAACCTGACACAGGCTGCTCGCGAAGGAAAGCTTGATCCTGTCATTGGGCGCGAAAAGGAAATTGAACGCGTCATGCAGATTCTCTCTCGCCGCACCAAGAACAATCCAGTTCTCATTGGCGAGCCAGGGGTTGGAAAGACCGCAGTAGTTGAAGGACTTGCTCAGGCAATCGTTCGTGGAGATGTCCCGGAGACTTTGAAAGACAAGCAGCTTTATTCGTTAGACCTCGGAGCACTTGTTGCCGGTAGTCGCTACCGCGGAGATTTTGAAGAGCGTCTGAAGAAAGTCCTGAAAGAAATCCGTACGCGCGGCGACATTATTTTGTTCATCGATGAGATTCATACTCTCGTCGGTGCAGGGGCCGCAGAAGGCGCCATTGATGCTGCAAGCATCTTAAAGCCCATGCTCGCTCGTGGAGAACTCCAGACAATCGGTGCAACAACATTGGATGAGTACCGCAAGCACCTTGAGAAGGACGCGGCCCTTGAGCGCCGCTTCCAGCCAATCCAAGTGGCCGAGCCAACTCTTGAACACACCATCGCAATTCTTAAAGGACTGCGCGACCGTTACGAGTCACATCACCGCGTATCGATTTCCGATGCGGCAATAGTTGCGGCGGCAACTCTGGCCGACCGTTACGTTTCGGATCGATTCTTGCCAGATAAGGCAATTGATCTGATCGACGAGGCGGGCTCGCGTCTGCGTATTCGCCGCATGACTGCGCCTCCCGAGTTGCGCGAATTTGACGACAAGATCGCCAATGTTCGCCGGGAAAAGGAATCGGCTATCGACAGCCAGGATTTTGAAAAGGCTGCCTCCTTGCGCGATAACGAGAAGCAGTTGATGAACGAGAAGCACGAGCGTGAAAAGACCTGGAAAGCCGGAGATCTCGACATGGTCACCGAAGTTGATGAAGAACTCATTGCTGAAGTCCTCTCAACAGCCACGGGTATTCCGGTCTTCAAGTTGACTGAGGAGGAGACGGCGCGTCTTCTTCATATGGAGGACGAACTCCACCGCCGCGTGATCGGCCAAGATCAGGCGATCAAGGCTCTCTCCCAGGCGATTCGTCGCACTCGCGCAGGGCTAAAAGATCCAAAGCGCCCTGGTGGCTCCTTTATTTTCGCGGGTCCATCGGGAGTCGGTAAGACCGAGCTCTCACGCACTCTTGCTGCGTTCTTGTTCGGCACAGCCGATGCGTTGATTCAACTAGATATGTCTGAATATTCCGAGCGTCACACGGCATCTCGTCTATTTGGTGCACCTCCCGGATATGTCGGCTACGACGAGGGCGGTCAGTTGACCGAGAAAGTTCGTCGCAAGCCGTTCTCTGTTGTGCTCTTTGACGAAATCGAAAAGGCGCACCCAGATATCTTCAACTCACTTCTTCAGGTCCTTGAAGACGGACGTCTGACAGACTCGCAAGGTCGCGTCGTCGACTTCAAGAACACCGTCATCATCATGACGACCAACCTCGGTACTCGCGACATCTCGAAGGGTGCGGGCCTTGGCTTTGCAAACTCCGAAGATGAACTAAGCAACTACGAGCGAATGAAGTCCAAAGTCGGGGATGAACTAAAAACTCATTTCCGCCCCGAGTTCCTTAACCGTATTGACGACATCATCGTCTTCCACCAATTGACCAGGCCAGAGATTGTTCAGATTGTTGATCTTATGATTACCAACCTTGATGATCGCCTCAAGGCCAAGGACATGGCAATTGAATTGACCACCGCAGCCAAGGATCTACTTGCCTTACGTGGTTATGACCCATTGCTTGGTGCTCGACCGCTGCGTCGAACCATCCAACGCGAGATCGAGGACAGTTTGTCCGAGAAGATCCTCTTTGGTGAGTTGAAAGCCGGGGAGATCGTGCTTGTCGACGTTGAGGGAGAAGGCGCAGAGGCGAAGTTCACTTTCGCTGGATCGCCTAAGTCCCTTGCCCCTGACAGCCCAAGTGATCTGACGGAGACTGAAGCGCCAACTGTTTAGTTTCGAACAATGGCAGTAATAGCGCCAACGCTCGATCTTCTCTGCGGTCCGGCATCTGCGTCTAAGGTCGCTCTTATCGAGTCAACTGAGAGCAAATTCGGACTCGAATCACTATTGTTTGAAAATGAATTTGAAACGGGCATTTGGACCTCTTTCAGAGCCGGCCTTTGCCCGATACTTCGCCGCGGTGGTGATTGGCCAAGCTGGAACATACGCCAGCGCCATTGCACTCAGTTTCGCAGTCCTTGCGGCAAGTAACCCCACGGCGTTGGGACTTATATTTGTTGCACGGGAAGTTCCAATCTTGATTTTGCTTCTCGTCGGGGGAGTTCTGGCGGATCGATTGCCGCGTAAGTTTGTGTTGGCCTCAGCATCTTTTGTGGCTGGTGCCAGCCAACTCGTGGCTGCTGCCATTCTTATTCATGGATCACCAAGCATTTTTGCTTTGGCATCCTGTGCAGCAGTTAATGGTGCCGCCGGGGCTTTCTCGCGACCAGCAGTGGCTGGATTGATCCCACACCTAATTAGTCCACCACGTTTGCAGCAAGCGAATGCACTTCTCGGTCTTGCACCAAGAATGATCGGCATCCTTGGTGCCGCTCTAGGGTCTTGGCTGATTACCTCGGTAGGTGCCGGATACGCGTTGGCCTTTGATTCACTAACCTTTGTAATCGCTGGTGCCCTCGTGCTCAGTTTGAACAAGGACGCACCGATAGCGAAACGTGCCACGAGTCTTTTTGCCGATCTTGGCGAAGGTTGGCGCGAGGTTCGCTCACGAACATGGCTTTGGACTCTGATTCTTTCGGGAGGCGCTTTTCAATTCGCCTATTTTCCGGCATTGCTGGTCTTGGGCCCAGAGATTGCACGCAAGCATCTCGGTGGACCGCCGGCCTGGGCAACCATCATCACTGGGGAACTTATCGGGGGAATCATAGGAGGCATCATCGCCTTCAAAATGAGAATTACACGCCCATTTCTCGTCTATTGCCTCTCTGGAATACCAATGGTGGCTCAACTTGTTGGATTCGCAAGCGGGTGGCCATTAGCACTGTTAGTTGTGGCTGCCATGTTTACTGGAATGAGTTTCGCAGTTGCACTCACAATATGGTTCACCGCGCTGCAAAGATTCATACCGAGCGAGTCCCTGAGCCGAGTTTCAAGTTTTGATTGGCTCGGCTCATTGGCGCTTAACCCCATTGGATACGCAATCGTTGGTCCGCTTTCTGCGGCGATAGGTGAGAGGAAAACCATGGGATACGCAGCTGCGCTGCTCGCTGTTGCCACCTTCAGTCCGTTGCTCGTGCGAGATGTTGTCAAACTTCGACTTCCAGCCCTCGATGCGATGATTCCGCCAGAGGTAGAACCTGACTCTTACGTCGAAGGGTGAATTGGGTCTAAATCCCCAGAACTTTTAGCCCACTCTTCTTGGCACAATTTGAAAGGCGTTTGTCGTAGGTGAGAAAGCAAATTCAGTCGTACTCAATCTCTTTCGTAAGTTGATTGAGGTTTCAGTAATAGTGATGCGAGACGTTATCCGGTGTGGGTGAACTTTTAGGATTAACTGGCAATCATCTGACTCTGGCTCTCGGACATAGCGTTTTAACAAGGCGCTCGTCTCTACGTAGAGGGATGTCATCAGAAGCGTTCGGTGCGTGACTCGCGAAGGAGTTGGGTAGTGGATTTTCCAGACTTTTTTGGCTTGATCGGAGTGACAGTTTGTAGCATGTGCCCATTGCCCGGCGTGAGCCAACCTTCCTCAATTGCCTTTATCAGATATGCAGGTCGTTTGACTTGAGTCAACTCTGCCGGCGAAATGTCGCAGAGAGGGCGACCATGGTGGGTGATGGTGATTTTCTCCCCGGCGTTAGCACGGTGCAATATCTCTGAAAGGCGATCTTTCAACTCGCGGATACCGATTTCCATGTGGCCACAATACCATCAAACTGTGGCCACAATCGGGTACGTATAAGGTTGCCGAACGCACCCGGAGAGCGGAGAGACTCGATGCCAGTAGTTACAACTTCTATCCGACTCATCAATTTGGCTGATGCTCGAGCAATTGCCGAGCATCTGGTGCGGGACGCAGAGGCAACTTCTCGTTGGGATCCTGCTCGACCGGTTGAGTTCTACACTGTGGAAGGTCAGGTAAAGCGTATTGATCTATTACTAGGCCAGCATCTAGTCGGGCTTACTTGGCCAGGGGTAATCGTTTCTGGCGATGTCGTTATCGGACAAGTGACCGTGACTGGCATCCTTCGAGGTCCCTTTCAAAAGGGATTTTTAGGCTACTGGGTTGCTTCTTCATTTCAGAACAATGGGCACGCAACTAGAGCGGTCGGTTTGGCTTTGCAAGTAATGAAAAACGAACTTGGATTGCACCGAGCGGAGGCGTTCGCCCAAGTGGAGAATATTGCCTCGAATAAGGTGTTGGAAAAGAATGGCTTTACTAAGTGGGGGTTCGCCCAGTCACACACCTATATTGCTGGTGAGTGGCGCGACGAAGTATTTTGGGAGCAGACGTTGGCGATTGAGCCACCCGCAACTTAAAACTCACTCTTTACGTCTCTTGCCGTTGTCTTTGGTAACGTTCGATCATGCGACAGCCAATTGACTTTCCAATTTTGGAATTTGACTCGGCTGAAGCAATCATTGAACCATCGGCTCGGCAACAGCAACTTGATGTTCCGTCGGCCGCAGTGGCTTGTTTCTTTCCGTCATTAATTGATGAACTGGTAGCGACGCAGGGTGGGGTTATGATTGCCAAGCTGCCCAGTCTGCAATCACTTCACATTATTCAGTGGAACGGTCAACCACTTGCGATCTTCTACCCAGGAATGGGGTCAGGTCTTTCTGCTGCCGTCCTGGATAAAGTGATTGCGATGGGGTGTTCCTCGATAGTTGCATGTGGTGGCGCAGGTGCGCTAGTTGATCTGCCATTGGGTCACGTTGTGATTCCTTCATCGGCGATTCGAGATGAGGGCGCTTCCTACCATTACCTCGCACCGACGCGTGAAGTGCATACCGCGCCGAAAGTTCTTGAGATCCTAGAAACTGTGGCTTCGGCGAAAGAAGTCTCGTTTACCGTTGGCAAAACATGGACAACTGATGGATTTTTTCGAACGACCCGAAGCAAACTAGAGCAGAGGGTGTTAGAAGGTTGCATTACGGTGGAAATGGAAGTTGCTTCACTTCTTGCTGTTGCAGAACGTCGCGGCATTGATTTTGGGCAATACCTATTCGCAGCAGACAACCTGGCTGCTTCCCAATGGGATCACCGAGGTTGGACCGAGGCGGTAGACGCACAGAGGCAAATATTCGAATTGGCAGCAGAAGCTGCATTAGTGCTGGCAAACTGACCCGCGCTTTACTTAACGCCGTTCCATTTTACATTTCCTAGGGCGATAAGTCCGATAATCAAGAGCAATTGGATGGTGATTGCAAGGGGAGACGTGAATTCCTTCTGAACGATCTGGCCAAGTGAAGTTTCCTTAAGGACGCTGGCACCGGAAACATAGATTGAATAGCTAATGAGTCGTCCGCCTGCAAAGGCAAGAAGCAGTGGTCCCAATGCGATCCGTTTGATTATTCCTGCGGCTTCAAATAGTTGAGCAGAAGAAATCGGCGATATAAAGAATAGTGCGAGCAATCCGAATGTCTTTCTCGGATGCTCTCCAATTCTGACTCCAATTCTTTCCATGTTTGCGACGTAACCTTTTGGTAACCACCCTCTGATGGTGCGGAATACATTTGCAAGGATTGCTCGACCCAGGGTTGCGCTCATTACGCCAAGGAGAACCAGTGCAACTGGATTCATGTGATAACGAAGTGTGAAGAACACGAGTATCGACCACGTTGGGGGAGCGAAAGCGGGAAGTAGATTGGCGCCCGCGATGACTGCTACTGCCAAGAAGTAGTTAGACACGACTAAAGCCTAGGGGTTTGATGGAAGCGCGTAGAGAGAATTTTCGGTTAGAGAAACAAGACCGTCCTTAATCAGCGTGGAAAGTGCCCTCTCTATTTGCGATTCGTCGTGCCAGAGTTTCTCTAGTTCATGTTTGTTAAGTGCCGCGTTCTCCCGCAGTGCCTGCACGATAATGCCTCGGCATTGACGGTCGGTGCCATGCCAACCCTGTGATCTGCGCGGAAGATCGGAGGCTGGGTAACCGAGCGCCTTCCACTTGCACATTGAAGCCAGCGGACATTGTTCGCACTTAGGATTGCGCGAGGTGCAGATCAATGCACCGAGTTCCATAGTGCCCGCTGCCCACACATGTGCATCGTGCTTTGGAATCAATTGCGCGCGAGCAAGTCGTTCTTGATTGGACAGACTCGCTTTGGGCGATTCGACCCCATCTAGAACGCGCGCGAAGAGCCTGCGGATATTGATATCGAGAACCAAAGTTCTGGCGTCATATGCGAAGGCGGCAATTGCAGCTGCCGTATATTCGCCAATTCCGGGAAGATCTTTAAGAATTACTGGATCTCGTGGAACGATGCCTTCGAAACTTTGTGAGATTACTTTCGCGCATTCATGAAGGCGAAGGGATCTTCGTGGGTAGCCAAGGCGTCCCCAGGCGGTGATGATTTCGGCAGTGGAGGCCGCTGCCAAATCTTCCGGCGTTGGCCAGCGCGACATCCATTCATTCCACTTGGGAAGGACGCGAACCACTGGAGTTTGTTGAAGCATGAATTCGCTGACCACGACACCCCAGGGGGTGGTATTGCGCCAAGGAAGATCGCGCTTATGTGCGGCAAACCAACTGAATATGGCTTCTTCTAGAGAACTCATTCTCCGGCGATCTTCACCCTTTGCAATGCCTGATCCAATCGAGATACTTCAACAATTTCCATTCCGGCGATCTTTGTCTCGCTGCCTTGAGGAACGAGTGCCCGCTTGAAGCCAAGGCGATAAGCCTCGGCAAGACGACGTTCGACACCGCTGACTTTGCGGATTTCACCTGCTAGCCCGACTTCGCCGATGGCAACGAGATCTCCAGGAAGGGCCAATCCTTTTGCCGCCGAAGCAACAGCAAGAGCGAGTGCAAGATCTGCCGCGGGTTCGCTCATCTTCATTCCGCCGACGGTTGCAGCATAAACGTCTCTGCCGGCGATTCGGATATTGGCGCGCAGTTCGAGTACGGCCAATGTCATAGAGGTGCGTGCTGAATCGAGCCCACTTGTAACACGACGGGCGTTGCCGTAATCGTTATCGCGCCCTGCGCCAACTAAGGCCTGAATTTCTGCGAGGAGCGGTCGTCGTCCTTCTAGAGTCACAGTGACACAGGTGCCCGGCACTGGTTCTGTATGTCGAGTAGTGAAAAGTCCAGTGGGGTCTACGACACTTTCAATGCCACCATCATTTAAATCAAAGCAGCCAACCTCATCGCTTGCACCAAATCGGTTCTTGGTTGCGCGGATAAGGCGAAGGCGCGAATGTCTCTCGCCTTCGAAGGAGAGCACAACGTCGACAATGTGTTCAAGAAGTCTTGGCCCGGCAATTGATCCGTCCTTTGTAACGTGACCAACTAGAAGCAAGGTGATGTCGCGTTCTTTGGCGATGCGAATCAAGGCGGCTGCGACTTCGCGTACTTGCGTCACTCCACCGGCTGCGCCTTCGGCCGCAGCGCTGTTCATCGTCTGGATACTGTCGATGATGAGCAATTGCGGTTGTACAGAATCGATATGAGTGATGACTGCGCCGAGATCGTTCTCTGATGCCAGCCACAAAATCGGATCCACGGCGCCGATGCGTTCGGCGCGAAGACGTACTTGCGATGCTGATTCTTCCCCGCTGATGAAAAGAGATCGGATTCCGCGTGATGCGCTCTTGGCAGCAACAGTGAGCAGCAAGGTGGATTTTCCGACACCTGGTTCGCCGGCGAGAAGAATGGCAGCGCCGGGAACAAGGCCTCCGCCTAATACACGGTCGAGTTCGCTAACTCCGGTGGATCGTGCCGCGGCCGATGAAAGGTCCACATCACCGATGGGCGTGGCAACTCTGGTCACAGCCCCAGGAACAAGGGAGAGTCGTTTTGGCGCAGCAATTTCTTCCACGCTTCCCCATACTTGGCATTCACCGCATCGGCCAACCCATTTATTGGTGGTCCATCCGCATTCAGTGCAGCGGTACGGATCCTTCTCTGGTTTTGCCATGGGGACAGCCTAGGGCGAAGGTGCGACGGTTGGCGCTATCCCTTTTCGCTCAGAGTGGCTGCAAGGTTGGCTGCGAGAGTGGCTGGGTGCTGGATTACGAACAGTGGGAGAGACCGCTTGGATATTTCGGCGATCGAGGCCATCCGCCCATCGCAGTGTTTGGCGAGGATGTTATAGGCGTCTTGCCCGATGAGTGCGACCAGTTCTACGCGGTTTGAGATGTAGACCGGCTCCGTTCCTACGTGGGCATCGGAGTCGCTTGTGCAGTACCAGTCGAAATCATTTCCACCATCGCCCCATGCCAGGCGCTCGTATTCACCGATCACTGTTATGGAGTATTCGCGATCTCCAACTTCCCGAGTTTCAAAACTTCGACGCATCGGCAGTTGCCAGCAAACATCTGGTTTTGTTTCAACAAAATGGCGACCTTCCTTCAGCGCCAAATGGTGGAGTACGCACCCGAATGACCCTGTGAACCCTTGGGCTTCGTAACCTTTGCGGTTGAGAAAGATGCACGAGCCGTTGACGGTTCGAGTCTTTCTCTCGTTCTCATCGTCAACTTCGGAAATATTGAGATCACCACCGAAACGCTTTGGACGCGATTCTACGTAGAACTGCCACATGTCAGGGGTGAGGTCAGCTGCGGACTTAAGAACACGCGCTTCATCATCGGTGTCGGAATACATGGCACCTTCTGTGCAGCATCCGTCGTTTGGACGGTCGGCGAAGACGCCTTTACAGCCATCGCCGTAGATGCAAGTCCAATAGGACGTTAGCCACGTGATATCGCATTTTAAGATCTCGAGCTCATCGTTTGGATCTGTGAATTCAATCCAATCACGAGCGAAACCCGGCTTCGTTTCAGACATAGTGGGAGAGCCTACGGGCTATTGCGTGTTTACGCACATCGGTTGCAGGTAATCTTTCCTCATGATGATGGATTCTAATCCAAGTGCCATTGGAGTGATAGGCGCAGGTGTGATGGGCGAGGCTCTGATCAGCGCCTTGATTTCTGCAGGTGTCAGCCCCGAGACCATCACGATCTCCGAAAAGCGTGCAGATCGTGCAGCAGAGCTTGTCGACAAATACGGAATAGTTGTGGAGCCTCTGGAAGCAAACGTTTCAAAGGCGGAAGTGCTGCTACTCGTTGTTAAGCCACAGGATATTTCCACCGTTTTAGCAGATATCAAGGGTTGTATTGCTCCCAGCACGCTTGTTGTTTCCTTTGCAGCTGGCAAGCAGATTGAATTCATTTCATCCCTCCTTGGCGGCGGCAACGCCGTAATCCGTGTTATGCCGAATACGCCGACTTTGGTCGGAGAAGGGATGGCAGCGATGTCGATAGGTCCTCTTGTGACTCCTGCCCAATCGGACTTCGTCCGAGGTTTCCTGTCAACGACAGGTCGAGTTGTTGAGGTTGATGAGAGTTTGCAGGATGCCGTCACAGCAGTGAGTGGATCAGGACCGGCGTACTTCTTCAATTTTGTTGAGGCAATGGTGGTGGCGGGGACAAATCTGGGATTACCCAATGACATTGCCACCGAACTCACCATTCAAACGATGGTAGGCGCTGCAAAATTGTTGGCAACTTCTAACAAGAGTGCAACGACTCTTCGCGAAAACGTGACAAGCCCTAACGGAACAACAGCTGCTGCCCTTGCATCCTTTGCGAATTCTGATCTCTTCGGAATAGTGAAGAAGGCGATGGTCGCTGCACGCGACCGTTCTCAGGAACTAGCGTAAGGATAGAGCCATGCGCAAAATTGGAATTCTTGCCGTCGTTGCCATTTTTTTGGTTTCAACTCCGATTCTCGCTCAAGGTGCTACCAAACCCGTCGCTCAGATACCGATGACGCTGGTGGCTACTCTCGCGCCCTCCAGCCAGACCGTAGGAATGGTTGTTAACGGAAGAATGATTTATCTCCTTGGAACGATTACGGGTGTCGTGAGCACTGATGGTTTTGTGCAAGCTCTCGATTCCAAGGGGGAAGTGCGATGGTCCTTACCACTAGATAACGGTTCAAATGAGATTGCGACCGCGGCGACCTTTGATTCTGCAGGGAATTTGTGGGTCGTGGGTTCAGCACAGACGACTAACACAACTTTTACCCCACCACCGACGGACACTACAACAGCTACTACATCTGTTACGCCAACTCCTGTGCCAGCACCAACCGTGCTAAACCCCGATGGGATCACTGTCGATCCTCTTGTTCTGATGCGTAAAGATCTCACAGCGATCACTCTCTGGAAGATCTCGCCCTCCGGCGTCCTTCTTGCAACATACGCCAAAGAAATTGGTTCGCCTTTCCTTGTTCGAGGCGCAATTTTTGCAAACAACTCAATTGCCGTGGTTGGAATTATTTCCACGCCATCTGGTCATGCTGGATTTCTCATTCTGGCCGACCTCAATGGCTCATTTGGCAAGCCGATCTTGGCGGGTAAATCCAATACAGAGCTGAATGGCCTTTCCAAAAAAAGCGATGGCTCACTGGTGCTTCTGGGAAGCAGTGCGGAGACGATCGCCAAGCACAGGCGCATCGGCGTCAAGGATGGAATTATCGTGGTGATGTCGAAGGCAGGAAGGATGACGTCCCTCATCCGAAGTTCTAACACTGCGAGCAACCGATCATGGCAGAGTGGAACTAACTCCTTCCTACTTGGTGGAGATGCTCTCACTTCAACAAAGCAGGAGGCGGTTGTCACGAAATTCGGATCCACTTTCGTTCCATTGTGGACGCGTCGCTTTGACTCATCTGGCCCTGCCCTCACCGCCGACAGTCCGACCTCCCATTTCTTCTTCTTCCCGTCAGTCGGGGCCATTACTGGAGTAAAGGGGTGGAAACCACGTAAGGCCTCCGCGTTGGCGCTGAGTCTTGACTCAAAAGGCGTCCTGAAGGGGGCTTACGGGGCCCCTGCCATCTCGACGCCGATGGCAGTCGGATACAGCCGAGATTTAGGGCTAGTGGTGCTAGGCCAGGGGTCAGCAGGCGTTTCGGTCTTTCGTACACTTCCGAGGTAACCTAACCTCCTTAGGCCTCGTTGGGTCTTGAGGTCAGAAATACCTAAAAGGAGATTGTGGCGAATGGGTTCAGTAATCAAGAAGAGACGCAAGCGGATGGCAAAGAAGAAGCATAAGAAACTTCTAAAAAAGACCCGTATTCAGCGTCGCAACGCCAAGTAAGCCTTTTCACCTCACTTCTCACGGCCTTAAAAGCGTTAACTTTCCGGCAACGGAGGCGAGCGCGTAGCGCACTTTGTTGACTCTTACCCATTCGCTATCTATGGGCACAGGGCTCTGGAAATTCGAAACGAGATGGATTGCGTTCTTGTCTGCCGTGGACTTCAACTCGGTTGTGCAGATGCGATTCTGGCAACCAAAGGTGAGCGTTCGATTGTCGATGCTGAGCGGCGAAGTTGGCAGGCCGTATCCATCACTTGTCAGAGTCACGGGTGGCAAATTGTCCGAGAGATTATCCCAGCGAATCTGCGTCGGCTTCGGCAGAGAAAGTCCACTGGCTGTGAGCCACGTTGCAATGACTCCCGTTGAAGTTTTGTTCAGCGAGAGGTCATAACCGGCAACTGCAACCCCACCACCAGAGGTATCTAGGGTCTTGTAACTCCAGTTGGACGAGATTCCAATTCGAGTGGCCAGTCGCACTTCACCGGAAGTTGCTTGTTTCTGCTGATTCACAACAAGGACAGAATCGTACAGAACTGAAACTTTGGAACCGAATGCAACTGCGCGCAGATGCATGCCAACGTCGCCGGTCGTGTGATTATTCGTTTTGCGATCGCCGTCGACTAATTCGTAATCCCATTTGCCAGAGGAACCCTTCACGGCGCCGAGCAGAATGCCTTGCGTTTCGTCGCGGTAGAAGACCTGAATTCCAGCGGCAGTACTTGCGCAGGCATTGCTCACGCTTACGTCGCTGGCGGTACGAACCCGATTTGGTTGATCGTATGGCTGAACAATGGGGCCATTTCCATCAACAATTTCAAACTTGAAATTTGTTCCGTCAAATGTGGCGTGATGCAAATCCTTCTCAATTTGATCAGCGTAGAAGATATGCAAAATTTGCTTCTTGCCTGATCCGCTGGCGCAGACTGACACTGGTCCTGAAACATTGTGAAATATGCGCCCGGCCGTTCCGCCTCGTCCATCGACTGTGAGTCTGCGCCAACCCTTGCCATTCCAGAGCACCAGTTTCACCCAACCACGTTTGCTGTCTGTATAGACGATCGCAGGTTGTGTATCAAAAAGCGTTGTTGCAATATGTTCTCCATCGGCGAGTGAATCGAGGACAGTTGCGCGCCAGGCCAACTGCGGGGTCACGGAATTCGTTTGCACAATCTCGGATTTGCCGAGTTCATTCTGAGAAGAAATTGAGAAACTGTACGGGAGGCCGTTCTTTAACCCTGAAATCAGAACGGGACTTGCCGCCGCAGAGATTTCCTGTCCCGTTTGGTTGTTCTTAATGACGTAGCCGGTGATTTGTGAAGTGCGACTATTGCTGGGAAGGTTAAAGGTAATAACTGCTGATTTGTCGCCCACCAATGCCGCGACGTTACGCGGAGGCAGGGGCATCGTGCTTGCGATTCCAGCCGGTGGTTTGTTTCTAAGGTCCTGGAGCATGGCAAGGAGCAAGGGTCCAGGCTGATGAAAAACTTCGCCTGCGTTTAGGTTGGGTGTCATCACGGAATTGAGGCCTGCAGATGAAAAGGTCGCCTCATCCAAATGGCTTACCGAAGAACCGACCTCGTAACGGGCGGGGGTATAGAGCAGCGGTTTAACACCATTGTTAGCCTGTATTCCCAATGGACCCGACCAGACCAGAGTGTTTGTGAGCGCGCTTCCAAGCTCCAATGAAGGAGACGGAAGATCTGAAAGTCGACGGCCATCATTGGTCTGGGCGTATGCGTCAAAGGCTGTGGGTTGATCAAGAATTCCGTATTTAAAGTAGGTGTCGTATGCATTGGTTGAGAGGAAACCCAGTCCATGCCCGAGCTCGTGGATGAAGACCGATTCCAAGTCATACTCAGAATTAGTTGGCGTCCCATCGTTTCGTTGATCCCAATTCGCATTTGAATTTGCCTGGATCACTATCTCGGGGCTGTTCTTATCGAGATCGCTCCCTGCCAGCGCATTTGCCAATGCCGAGGGATACCAAAGGGTGGCATCAGGGGCACCCGTAAATCCGGAGAAATAATTCCCAGGTCTGGCGCTTCCTAGAATCCCCGAAGTGGCTGAACGTCCCCACGTTGCATCTATCGTGATGGGAACTGTGGATGCGAAGTTCTCTGACCAGACATCGATTGCGGCTTGCACGTCGTTTCTGGCCCACATCGGGAAATTGTTATACGTGACGACAAAGGTGCTCTGCTTTTGCAGATCGGCACCACCAGTGTTAGTGGATCCAAGGCTCTGAGCCGGTGGGCCTGCGTAGGTATGACCCCAGACAGTTGAGGCTCGTTCGCGAACGATAGTTAGGGCGTGAGCTTGGGGTAGAGCCACGAGGCCAGCCAGAATCGCCACAAGGGCAATTCCTGCGCGAATGGGGTTTCTTCGTTCGGTGTGCATATTGGGAAACGGTATCAGGGTGAGATGATTCGACGGTGACGCTCAGACGACTCTCAAGCAGGGCAACTACGTGGGGACCAGAGGTTTGACCATGCCAAACGTCGTGACCGTGTACACCCGAAAGGGTTGCCATCTCTGCGACGTGGCCGTCGAAACCTTGGAGTCGCTCCAACCAGAATTACACTTTGATATCGAAAAACGCTTCATTGACGGCGACCCGGTGCTGGAGGAGAAGTACGGGGAGCGCATCCCTGCAATCCTTATCGACGGAGAGCACCACGATTTTTGGCGGGTGGATCCGGAGCGGTTTAGATCTTCCCTTGATAGACATCGTCGGCATCAATAATTCTGTAGGAATACCCTTGTTCGGCCAAGAAGCGCTGACGATTTTGCGCAAAATCCTGATCGATAGTGTCTCTGGATACTACCGAGTAGAAACGCGCGGTACGGCCATCAGCCTTCGGTCGCAGAATACGGCCCAGTCTCTGCGCCTCTTCTTGCCTAGAACCGAATGCCCCAGAAACTTGAATGGCAACTGACGCCTCTGGGAGATCAATGGAGAAGTTTGCGACTTTGGAAACGACAAGGCATTTGATCTTTCCCTCTCGGAAAAGGCCAAAGAGGTGTTCTCGTTCTTTGATCGGAGTATCGCCCTTGATGATTGGAACATTCAATACCGCCTGCAACTCGTCGAGTTGATCGATGTACTGTCCGATCACGAGAACTTGATCGTCAGCGTGTTGCTTTACCAACTCTTCTACGATCTTTCGTTTTGTGACGGTAGTTGCGCAATGCCGATACTTGCTTTCGGGCTCAGCCGTTGCATAGGCAAGTCGTTCTTGTTCGGTAAGGGTCACGCGAACTTCGATACATTCAGCAGGGGCGATGTATCCCTGAGCTTCAATCTCTTTCCAAGGAACGTCATATCTCTTGGGGCCGATGAGTGAGAAAACTTCTCCTTCCAGGCCGTCCTCGCGCACCAGTGTTGCTGTTAGTCCGAGTCGGCGCCGCGACTGAATGTCGGCCGTAAATCGAAATATGGGCGCAGGAAGTAAGTGAACTTCGTCGTAAATGATCAAACCCCAGTCATGGGTGTCAAAGAGATCAAGGTGTGAGTAGACGCCGTTCTTCTTCTTCGTCATGACTTGATATGTGGCAATAGTTACTGGTCGGATTTCTTTCTTGGAGCCAGAATATTCACCGATCTCGTCTTCGTTCAATGTCGTGCGAAGTAGGAGTTCTTCTCGCCACTGTCTTGCTGCGATGGTATTTGTTACGAGGATGAGTGTTGTGGCTTTTGCATGAGCCATCGCGGCGGCGCCCACGATTGTCTTGCCGGCACCACATGGAAGAACCACAACGCCAGATCCACCATGCCAGAAGCCTTCGGCTGCGAGTTCTTGGTACTGGCGAATCTTCCAACCATTTTGGACGAGGTCGATTTCATGATGTTGCCCATCGACGTAGCCTGCAAAATCCTCCGCCGGCCACCCAAGGCGCAATAGTGACTGTTTTATATGGCCACGCTGGCTCGGATGAACTGCCACTGTCTGGGCGTCAATTCGCAGACCGAGCAGTGGTGCGATTTTCTTTGCTCTGATGACTTCTTCGAGAACTGCGGTGTCAATGGTAACAAGAATGAGTCCGTGGACGGGGTCGGCCTCTAGGCGCAAGCGACCATAGCGCGACATCGTTTCGGCGACGTCTATAAGAATTGAGTGGGGTACTGCGTAACGCGAGTACTTAAGAAGTGTGTCGATGACCTGCTCTGCGTCATGACCAGCAGCGCGTGCATTCCATAGTCCAAGGTTGGTTAGGCGATAGGTGTGGATGTGTTCAGGCGAGCGTTCAAGTTCGGCAAAGGGGGCGATCGCGCGTCGGCACTCGGTACTTAGCGGGTGATCGATATCAAGGAGCAGCGTCTTATCACTCTGAACAATTAGCGGCCCATCAGTCATGTAATAAGTCCTCTATAAAATGATGGAGAAAGTTTATGCGTTCATCTATGGCCGAGACGCTGACCCATTCGTTCAGGGCGTGAGCACCGGCGCCAACGGCTCCAAGCCCATCAAGGACTCTGGCACCCGCGGCCGCTGCAAAGTTTCCGTCGCTTGCTCCACCGACACTTGCGCTTCCAAGGGTCATCCCCAAACTTTGTGCGACCTTCTCTGCTCGCTCATAGAGGTACTTCGTCGAAGCGGGTTCAAGAGGGGGACGATTCAATCCGCCAGAAATTTCAATACGTGCACCCTGGTTGGTTGGCTTGATTGACCGGATGGCACCGTCGACCCGAAGAAGGTCTGCTTGCGAAAATGAACGAATGTCGATGTCGAGAGCTGCGTGGTCTGGAACCGTGTTTGTAGTATTTCCCGATCGCAGCACTGTTGGCACCACTGTTGTTCCGTGCTCTGCACTTTCCAATGTTGCGAGCTTCAAAACGATGTGGGCTATCTCAGTAGTGGCATTAATTCCCTTTTCAGGTTCCAATCCCGCGTGGGATGCGCGGCCGTGAACGACCACTTGGTACATCGCAGTTCCTTTGCGCCCAATCTTCACTTTCCCGTCGAGGGCGGCTTCGAGTACTAGAACTGCTTTTGCCCCTCTAGATATTTCTTGAATCAATTCTTTGGAGGTGGCACTGCCGCTTTCCTCATCAGTTGTGGCGACTAGGGCGACTGAGCCTTCAATTGCCTTGAGAGCAAAAAGTGCCTGAATGAAGCCAGCTTTCATATCGAAGATGCCGGGCCCGCGTGCGATATCGCCTTTGACCTCCCAGAGCGGTGCAAAGGACCCCTTGGGCCAGACGGTGTCTAAATGTCCCAGGAGGATGATCTCTGGCTTTTCGGCGCCGAACCAGAAGACCGGTCGTCCGTTGATCTGATGGATCTGCGCTGGTGCACCGAGAACTTGAACCGTGAGATCCCTTGCTAGCTCAACGACCTCGTTGCACGCGCCAAGGTCCTCCGTCGGCGATTCGCATCTCACCAAGGTCTCTATGGCTTCAAGGGGAGTTGGCATACCTTCTATTCTGCCCTACTTCGCATCTATCTGGTGCCAACGCCAGAGTGCCCCTCGCGTCCAATGAGATTCCTCAAATGCGCATTCTTATTCTCGGTGGTGGCTCTTTCGTGGGTAGGGCGATCTCGGTGACGGGTCGAGACAACGGGAGAGCAATCCCACTCATCGTCAATACGTCCACTTAGGTGAAGGCTATTCATGTCTGGCAGATTCCCACGCATGAATTGCTTGTTTTCGCGTTTTGCCCCAGTGATACCCGCCAATCCCCCCACTTTGTTGAATCACACGATGACAGGGGATAAGAAATGCAACAGGGTTGTTACCAACGGCAAGGCCAACGGCTCTTGCGGAGTTTGGGTGACCAATTGCGTTTGCCACTTGGCTGTAACTCACAACTGCTGCTGGAGGTATCTGCAATAACGCCTTCCACACGTTGATTTGAAAGTTAGTACCAGAAACATACAGAGATATTGGAAGGTTTGATTGTTTCCTTTCTCCGAACATTGCCCGAATCACAGCAAGCGTTGATTGTTGATTTTCATGCAAAATCGCATATGGCCACTTTTTCTGTAAATCATCCAAATGCTCATCAATTTCTGTGTTCTCCATAAATACAAAACTGCAAATCCCTCTGGGGGTGATGGCAATGAACCCCTTCCCAAAAGGCGTGCCCTGAACGGCATATTCAATAGTTACACCAACGCCACCCATCTTAAATTCTCCAGGTGTAACGGCTTCCAAATGAACGAAGTGATCATACAAACGCGAACCGCTGCTCAATCCCAGAGAGTCCGAAACTTCGAGCACTGATTTCGATTCGTTAAGTAATTGTTTTGCACGCTCCAACGTAAGCACTTGCAAGAACCTTTTCGGTGTCACACCGGCCCAACGGGAAAACAGCCGCTGGAAGTGGTAGGGGCTCAGGTTTAGATGCCCTGCAATCTCTTGCAAGGTTGGCTGATCGTTGACTTGGCTGGCAATGAAAGAAATTGCTTCTGCTATGCGGTCATAGTCTGAACGGTGAATACCCGAAACTTTCTGTGCCATGAATCATCCTTTCACACTACGTGCACGATTGACGTCCGGGCTTCGATACAACGACTCGGGGATCTGCCCCAGCGTTGAAGTCTGCAATTGAGGACCGAGACCATAGAACTCCTGAAAGCTCATGATAAGTGGACGCCACTTGTTCGGATCGATCCGATTGGCTTCGCTGTTCATCAGAATCGACTCCTCAATATGCACACGCTGGATGCGCAGTTCAATACAGACAAGATGTCCGCGTTGTCTCGAGTCGTCTTCGGCGATCCCGTGAGTAACTTCAACGACTGCTTCGAGTTGCACTGGACACTCTTGTACTCGCGGCGTCGCAACTGTTTCCGATGCCATGGGTGTCAATCCAGCTATCCCAAACTTGTCGGATTCATGTCGGTATCCCTTGAGCATCTTAGATTCAGGAACAGGATTGGAACCCGTCGTTCTTGCGAGGCGGTTCACAGCAGCAACTTCCCCTACGGATGGCAAGTTAAGCACACACTCACCCGTACGAATCATGTTCTGCGTAGTTTTCGATTTAGCGGACAAGCCAAGTATGCAACGCCAACCAAGCCAAAATGCCGATGACATGGGCGCAAGATTGGGCGTGCCATCTTCGTTGAGAGTGCTAATGAGAATAACAGGGGTTCCAAAATACAAAATTGAAGGCTCGCTTTTTACATGCATTGCTGCCGAATCCTTTGATTGGAACTTGCGCCGGAATGGGTATCGCCAATATGGCGGTTTGGCCACCTATTAGCGACCCGCATCTTGCTATCTACGGTCTGACCTCGCAGAAGGATCTTTAACAGAACCCGGCATCCGCACCAAACGTTAACACCCCCTTTAGGGCGGGCCATTGTCTTTGGATTTTCGCCTTACTTTGGCTCCTTCGCGTGCAAGAATCAAAGTCTTGTTTTAGGTTTTCGAGTTCGTCCATAGTGAGCGTTTTCTCACTGTATTCATAGAACACTATGGTGCGAACCTCAGCCACGGGTGGATACTTAAATCATGAATAGAAACCTCGCTAAGCAAATTGCTGTTGTCACCGTTGCTCTGGTATTAGTAGGCGGCGTGGCACTGGCCTCAAACTCCAAGGCGGCAACATCAGGCCGTTACATCACTGTCGCAGCCGATGGCACTGTCAAAGTCACACCTGATGCAGTGCGTCTCAATGCGACGATTTCTGTCGTAGAAGGCACGAGCAAGAAAGCACTGGCTGCAACTTCAACTTCTGCAACAGCCGTGCGCGCAGCTCTAGTTGCAAAAGGAGTTGCCACGAAAGATATTGCCACCCAGAACTTTACTGTTTATCCTGAATACAGTTACACCAAGAACAGGGGTTCGGTAATAACTGGATATCGTGGTAGTCAAAGCTTCGATGTTGTCATCCATAATGCGAAAAATGCTGGCGTCGTGGTTGATGCAGTCGTTGCCGCAGGTGGCAATAAATTGCAGGTAAATGGCGTCACGCCATTTGTCTTCGATTCCACTAGTGCAACTTCTGGTGCGCGTACTGATGCAGTCAAGAAAGCAAAGGCTAAGGCAACTTCCTATGCCTCATTGTTGGATGTGAAACTTGGAAAAGTGAATTATTTAACCGAAAACGCATCCCCCACCCTTTACCCGCAAACAATGATGACGGACGCAGTGCCGGCCGCGGGGGCTAGTGCAACCAAGGTTGATCTCGGTCAGCAAAGTGTCACTGTTTCAATCACAATTCAGTGGGCCCTTCGCTAGTCACATCTCATACCCGTAATGGGAGGCTCGAAGTTACCATCTTCTTGGCGTTCCGAAGCGAATTCAGATGGAGTGAAATTTAGAGTGCTTCAGGACTCGGTCCCATATTTGGGGTCCTTGTTCAGTGTTAACAAAATGGCCCACGCGACTATAGGCGCAAAGAAACCAAGCCATGCAAAACCTATAGGTGAACGCTCGACCTTTCGAGCAGTCCTCGCGCACCAAGCCAAAAACTTAATACACACTAAGAGATACAGAACAAAACCAACAAGAATGATCGCTGAAAACCCCACATTGCCCAAGCTCATTTTTCCAGTCCCTTCCTAGGAATATTTTCAGTGTACTCAGCGCGTATGCGCTTTCAACGGTGTACAGTGCAAAAGCAGTTTGATGAATGTCGGGCTGTATCTCGAAGAAGGAATTCCCCATGATTTCTACTCGCGCGAAGATCGTCATCGCGGCGTTGGCCTCGCCGTTAGTGCTTTTTGGTGTTGGCAGCGCACTGGCGCTCAACTCAAGAACAGCGGCAAGGGTCGATAAGGTCGCCTCCAGTTCAAGCCTCGTCGCAAAATCTTGGGCTGATCAAGGCGCCGAGCAACTCGCCGCCCTTCCTGTCGGCACTCAGATTGTGAATTGCACTCCTACCCAAAAACTCATGCAGCCAGGTGTAATAAGTACCCCCGCTGATGGTTCCCCTCAATTGGACCCAGGGTTCCATTTTCTGATCGATGGTCGGTGCGCTTTTGATCCCAGTGCATTACCAACGCCGGGGCGCGTTGATTGGGTTGGAAGTAGTCAGCCTCTTGACCCTGCGTGGTGGTGGACTCCCATCACCGCCGTTGAATCATCGACTCTTCCAGCAGGTACTCAGATCGTGAATTGTTGGGGAGACATTAAGCAAATGCCACGAGGCGTGAAACTCGAGGTGGGCTTGCATTTTTCTACTGAACACCCAGGATTTCATTTTCTGATCGATGGTCGGTGCGCGTTATCGCCTGGTGCAATATCTACGCCAGCGGAGACAGCAACCAAAACTTTTGATCTTCAATGGTTTGGAACAGGTTTCGATGGTGGCCCAGCAGTTGGTAACTCCACTTGTTTCGGGGGAGATCCACTTAACAATCATTGCGGAATCGAAACCAACATGCGAAGCCACCCAGGAATGATGTCAACGGGTGGACTATTGCCTCCCAAGCCGGCCACGCCCTAGTTGTCGACCGTTACTGACTATAGAACAAGACCTCTGGCCAATCCCACTAGTCATTAGTACAACCCCATTGAGGATATTCATGCCTTAGTTACACTCTGCCAATGACTGAGAATTATCGTGAATTGCCTAAGAAACTAGTCGCTGGAGGCGTAGTCATTGTCGATAAAGACCTGCGCGTGCTCTTGGTTGAACCAACTTACAAAGATACGTGGGAAATTCCAGGTGGCACGGTCGAAATTGATGAATCCCCGCGAGAAGCGGCGAGAAGAGAATGCCGTGAAGAACTGGGATTCGATATTGAAATAGGACGGCTTCTCGTTGTCGATTGGGTATCCCAAGGACGGACGCCAGGAGATGGCCTCATGTTTATATATGCAACGGGTCCAGTGGATTCCTCCCGAATCGCCCTTCCCTCAGACGAACTTCGCTCTTGGGAGTGGTGCGACAACGAGGCCGTGATGGCCCGCGTCCCAAACTACAAAGCCCGCAGGATATTTGCCGCAATAGATGCTTTGCTCAATGGCACTTTTAAGGAATTAGAGAATGGGAATCTCCAATGAGTTGAGTCGAGTACTTGCAGCACCAACCCCACTAATCGTTAGTACACCCCCATCCTCTTCTTTCATCAACTGATCGAGAACCCCCTCGATTACAAAGAAAATCAAGTTAATGTCTGAGGCATAGGGCGACACGTCTGCTTCAATTGCGAAGTGAACTCCAAAATTGCATACGCGTTGCTGGCGTTTTCAACCATTTGCTGGGGTATCGCAAGTCCTTTTTCGGATTTGGCTGTCGAATCATTTTCTCCGGAGGCACTGACAGTCATTCAATCATTCGTTGGAGCGTTGCTAGTAGGAACAATTCTGCTTTTTCGCAGTTCCAAAGTTCGTATCCCATGGCGTTTAGCGGTAATTTTGGGAGTTCTCGAACCTGGTCTCACCTTCTTTTTTGCCAATTTGGGGTATCAGCGCAGCACAGTGAGTATTGGCATAATGATTTTGAGTCTAGAAACCATTTTCGTCGTGCTTATCGGTCTCCTCTGGTTGAAGGAGCGAGTTACCACGATCGAGTGGATTGCAGTGTTCATCGGGGTAACAGGCGCGGTCATTGGTGCAAATCCATGGAATGGAGCAACTGGTGCAAGTCCCCTATCTGTTCTCTTCTTCTCTCTTGCAGCGCTGACGGCAGCGCTTTATGTTGTAACGGTGCGCAAGTACGGCGTGAACCTGGATGTCTACAGTCTGGCATTTGGACAAATGGTTGCGTCCACCGTTTTTTGCATATTCATATTCATATTTACGCCCGGAAGGTATGTAGCAAAGAGTTATGAAGTGAAGTTCACAGTGTCGGCGGTACTGGCAGGTCTCTTTGGGGTGGGCTTGGCATTTCTCTGCTTCACAATCGCGGCCAAGAAAGTCAGGGCGGCACATTTAGGAATCGCTTTGAATTTCATACTTGTGATTGCCATGTTGGGTTCCTGGATTTTGGGGAGGGGAATCCCGAAGTTGCCACAAATAATTGGTGCGGTCCTCGTCTTGTTTAGTCTTCAGGCTCTCTCCTGGAATCAGAGGCAGAGTAGCGAATCGCAATAGAAAGGTAGTCCAACGGGTCTCGGCAGCCCCACCAGTCATTAATGCAACCCTTAACCGTTCGGAGATTTGTAACTCCGAGTGACATGAATTTATGTCATAGTTTCCTCGCCTCGAATTTGTCGAGGAAATGGTTGAGTGCCGGAGTTGGTTACTCCACTTGGAACGCTTTCAGCCTTGGAGTTGCCGAAACGAAAGACCTCGAGATTATCGAGGTCTTTCGTCTTTCTACACAACAACGATGCAAGCACAGGAGTGGTCATATCTTACGATTCTGCTGACAATTTGCTCGATTCTAAGCGCGCGGTGTTGCCGTGGTGTAGTGGTCGCATTGCAACTTTCACCAAGTTGCCGGTGCGGGTTCGATTCCCGTCGGCAACTCCGCAGCCACAAATTCTCAAGACTGATTTATTGGTATCGATCAAGAAGTTAGGGAAGTTGAGCAAGGGCTCTGAGCGCTCGGAGCCCTTCCCACTAAACGCCGAGTATCTCCGCCAATCCCACTAATCGTTAATGCAACCTCTTCGACAAACAAGCCTCGGTGGGGAGACTTTGGTCGTGCTCCTGGCTTATTGGGTGGGTCTGCTATTTCGTACTTGAAGTTAACTATTAATCTCTGCGATCGCCGATTCAAATCTTTGCAAGCCTTCTGAATCTCCCTTAATAGTCAAGGATTCGGTTAAAAGTCTCCCATTCAAGAAAAGCGCTAAATCAGATGCGGTCCCGCTCGCGGTCACCGCAGGATTACCGATTGCATTAATATGCCAATCGCCGACTGTGTCGGTGGCCTCGAATTGAATGTGAGGAAGTTTTAAATCTTCGATCGCAAACCGATGTACCAAGAGATATTCCGCTAGGCCATCGATCGCAATTTCAAGAGGCAAGGGATTGGGTTGACCAATTGTCAGTTCTGCATCCCACCGGTGCACCTCCGCTTCTTGCACCTGATGCCGGGCGACTGCCTTTGCAGTCCTTGGCTCTTCCCACCAGGTCCAGCAAGGCGAATCTTCAAGAGAATGACTTATGGCATCAACCAGACTCTTAGTTTGATTGCGCATCCATGTTGAAGCATCTCCATCAGACAGAGGCATCGTTCCTTCTGCACTCCAAGGGGCATTGGCATTTGCCTCTCGAATATTGTGACTCCAAAACTCCTGTACCTGGCCGACATGGATCACGAGATCAAGCAGTGTCCATTCAGGGCAAGAAGGAACTTTCATCCCGCAATTTTCGGGAGTCAATATGTTAGCTATACGGGCAGAAGAAATCGCTATCGCATCAACGTGGTTCACAAATACTTCCCTTCACTCCTTAAAACAAGTGACTATATACGCAAGAGGGGGATTGGAAGGCAATAAACATTCTCGTCAACCCCACTAATCGATAATGTCACCTCAAAATAGGAACCCCAAAATTTGCGCGCGTGAGATTGAACGTCCAGCTGTCGACGAAGTCAGTCCCTGAGTTCCTCGAGATTCACGACAATAGGACAGTGGTCACTTAATCCCAGCCAATCTTGGCTCGTACCCACTTCGACGGTCTTCACTTCAAAGCTTTTTGTAAAGATGTAGTCAATATGAAACGGCAGATCCGTATTTTTCCTATGGAATAAAGTGGGATTCTTTTCACTCCCGAACCGCTGATTGTTGGCCCGGTGGTACGCACTCTGGTATCCCAATTCAGCTAATTCATCGACTGTAGAGCGAAAATTATTCTTGCCTCTAGGCTTATCCCAAACGGTGGAGGCATTGAAATCTCCGGCAATGACTCCCCGAGCTCCCTCATCCAACCACTCGCGATAATGGGCTATGGCGTCTCTGGGGAAACCATTCGCCTCTGGTCCAAACCTTCTAGCTCTTTCGTGAAATGCCCATACACCAAGAATTCTCATCCCTCCCACTTCGAGTGGAAGAAAATACTTGAAGGTGGAATCGTAATTTGTAGCAAGTGACGTGTTAATGCCTCGGGTAAATACTCCCAAACCCTTTCTTGGACTCTCTCCTATCCAGTGGAAGTTGAAACCAGGAAAGCATGCCCCAGCCCCTTGCTCACATTCTTGGACAATAAGAACATCTGCATCGAACGCCCCAATTGCATCGTGCTTTCTTATAAGGTTTTCACTGCAATTCCATGTAAGAACTCTCATAATGAATTTTCGCATGGACAGGGTCCTAAAGTCTCTTTTCGAGAATTGGCAAGCTAAATCGCCAACCCCACCAATAGTTTATATGCCCCTCCGAAGCTGCCTCATATCCTTGGGAATTGTCTCAACTTGAGATTCTTCTCGTGAAGAGCGCGCGTTGAGGGAAGGGCTGTCTAGCTAGCAGTAATCTACGTGAATGGCTGGAACAGGGAAGGTATAGGAGTCCATGGGAAATCCATGGCTGACCTTTAACCCAGAGAAAGACGCTCCAAAATTTCACGACCTAGATATAGCTCATGCACAAGCATTTAATAAAGGGATGGGGACTCGCAATGAGTATCGATTGGCTGAGCATCTCGAGCCGTTTCCGTATCTAGGAAATCCACTCGCGAATATCTTCGTCCTGCTGGCAAATCCCGGGACGAGTGATAAAGAAGATGCACCCGGTTACCGTATGCACCCCCTGAAAGCGGAGCAAAACCGAAGAAATCTAAGGCACGAAGACTTAGATTCATTCGCGTCAAGAATTCACTCCCCCGACGGGCCTGAAATGGAGAGCGAATGGCTCAAGCCTCGGATTAGGAAGGTTGTTGAGGATACTTCCCTGGCGCAGGTATCTCATGGGATTTTTTTGATTAACTTCCATGCCTACCATTCAAGGTCCTGGTATCCAATCCCTTACACCTTCGAAACACAACATTATTCTTTCCACTTGGTTAAGGAAGCTATTCGAAGAGATGCGCTGATAATAATGAGTAGAAATATGTTGGGGTGGTTTACAGCAATTCCAGAACTGCACGACCATGAGAATCGGGTGGCGTTTAAGAGTTCTAGAAGCGTCCACATTTCCGAGAAAAACCTTGGAACTGCGGCGTACAAAGAGTTATTGGCGCGACTTCAAGGTCACGATCGTTAGCGACGCAATTTCCTCCCTGTCCCACTAATCGCAAAATTTCCCCTTGAAGGAAGAGTTTCATGCGCCAACCGGCAAATCTCAAGAACCCCGAGGCGCAATGTCATGAAGTTTGCAATAACCAATGATTGCATTATCCAAAACTTTAGTGAGACTTGTTTTCCACGCCTCCCCAACGAAGTTCGAAGGGTCTGTCGCTTGTGCGATTTTTGCAAAGGAAGTGAAAGTTCGAATAAAAGTCGATTGCTCGTATTCAGGTGCACCCATGGACCAAAGGAAAAAGGCTCCGGTCCAAGCACGATCCATCGGTGGGACGAGGTCAGGTAGCAAGTGATGAAGTGTCTTCGTGCCTGGAACGATGAGAGAAACGTTTTGCACTACTCCTAAACGTTCAATTAATTGCCAAAGCCTCGTAGCAGTAAGGGATACATCGAGTTCGGGGTCATCCAGACGAAGGTGCTCAAAATCAGAGATTTCCTCACTGCACTCACTCAGGCGGTTACGGAATTCAGGGAGAGGCACCAGCCGAGAGGCACGCTTGCCAATTCCCCAGGCGTACAACGTCTGACGAAAATCTCCAACAAAAACCTCATCTTCAATCGCATTGCGCACACTTGCGAAGGAACGTCGCCTGTCGATGGTTGCCCGATGCAACGAGTACTGGCCACTGCGAGTGAAAGGTATTCGTTGGTCGTAAGTTTCAAGGCATGTGGCAAATTCATCGATAACACCTGCAATTCGGCGCTCTACCTCGTTGCCACCTCCACTCTTCGAAAGAAGGGCGCGTGATTGTGCAAACACACGGGACTTTTTCGTTAATCGGGGTTCAACTTCAGGTACTGCGTCGTCAAGGCGATAAACGCCATGACTGATCCTGACCAGCGGCCGACCGCATGGACTCGGTGGCCCCTTCCCGGCGTTGGCGGTCATGCCCTGAACAACCGGTTGTATCGAAGTCCTCTCTCGAGTGCGATCGAGCCGTTGCACCTCTTTGATCACCTGATTCAGGCTGAAGTCGCCAGATCCCGTTTGCAAGCGCTCTGCAACCATCAAGATTAGTTTCCAAGTCGGTTCATCCACCGCGTTCATTCGTGAATCCGACTCATCAAGTAATTTACCATTGCACAGAAATCAGCCATGGGAAAAAGTATCCAGTGCTTTCACTGTTCTGTATAGAGTTTATAAAGTCAGCCAAATTGCGTTAGTCATCAGTCAAAGTTTCAATTCAAATTTGAGGATCTCAACTTGGAAACTTTCCTTTGGCATACAGGGTCGCGAGCAAGGCGGGTTAAGTCCTACCTCTTGTTTTGGGCTTCATGTTGCGTAATTTTTTTGGGCATGTCAATCAAGCGACACTTCTGGTAGTCGGAATCCAGACTCATTCTATTGCACCTCAAAGAGTCGCAACCCCTGTGATGCGAGGTATTCTGAAGGTTTGGATCTCGCCGGTGCCATGGTCGCGCGCTATCAAGGAGCCCGCGCTAATGCTGAGAGG
>JANMBV010000043.1:0-1643 GCA_031360585.1 Actinomycetes bacterium
GAGGTTATGCTGAAGTCCGTTGAATTTTGAATGAGTGGCTCCCTCCGTGGAATACTTCACGGGAACGAAAGGAGCCACCGATGAGACCAGACACGAGGCAACGGAAGCACGCGATGGCAGGATTGAGGGCGATCGAGGGCCAGGACAGGATGTTGGGGACCCTGGTCCGCGTGATCAGCTCAGGCAAACAGGCGTTGGACGTGGTGATGCTGGAGATGGGACGACTGGTGGCCGAGAGCATCATGCTGATCGAGCGGGAAGAGCTGGCGGGCCCCGACTACTATCCGACGGATCCGGATCTCCAGAAGTGGGCGCACGAGGCGGGGTCGATTTTTATCGGCGACCAGAAGGTCAAGGTGACGCGCCCCCGACTCAGAGACGTGGGACAGGGAGAGGTCCCGCTGAAGTCCTATGCGCGGATGCACGCCACCGGGGACTTCTCCGAAGAACTGTTGGAGAAAATCCTGCGAGGGGTCTCCGCGCAGAAATACACCGAGACCGTCCTCGATGCGGCGCAGGCCTTCGGCGTGTCGCCGTCGTCAGTGTCCCAGAAGATGGTGGCGTTGACGGCCCAGAACCTGAAGGCGTTCCAGAAGCGGTCCCTGGCGGGATTCACGCCGTTTGCGCTGTTTCTGGACACGATCCACCGGGGTGGTGAGGCGTTTCTCGTCGCGCTGGGCGTGGACGTGAGCGGCCAGAAGATGGCCCTGGGGTTCTGGCAGGGTTCCTCGGAGAATCATGAGATCTGCGAGGCGTTGTTCAGGGACCTGGAGCGTCGCGGCCTCGTGCTTTCTAGGCGGATCTTGTTCGTGACCGACGGGGGGAGCGGCCTGCGCAAGGCGTTGCGGGAGCGGTTCGGCAAGAAACTGGTGCACCAACGCTGCGCGATTCATAAAAGCCGGAACCTACAGCGGCACGTGGCAAAGCCGTACCGCAAAGAGGCGCATCGCCAGCTCACCACGGCGCTGGAACAGACGAGTTACGCCGAGGCCAAGCAGATGCTACGGGAACTGGAAACGTGGCTGCGGACCAAGAACGAGTCGGCGGCAGATTCGCTCCTGGAAGCCTTCGAGGAGTTGCTGACGCTCCATCGACTGAAGGTGCCGGCGTTGCTCCGCAAGACGCTGATGTCGACGAACCCGATCGAGAGCATGTTCTCGTTGGTCCGGCACAGCGAGCGGAATATCAAGCGCACACGGGGCAGCTTGATGCTCCAGCGGTGGCTGGGGACGGTGTTGCTCTACTGCGAAAAACAGTTCAGGCGGGTGAAAGGCGTCGCGGAGATTGCGCAGGTCATCGCGACCATCGAGGCTGAGCACGCGGAACAGCAACTGGCTCAGACGAAGAAGGCAGCGTGATACAACCATGGGAGCCACTCAGGAAATTTCAACGGACTTATTGATAACTTCGTATATCGATCGGCTCTATACGCTCAACCTGTTTCCGAAAGAGGTCGAGGGCATTCAGCTCATTCTCTCGCGCTACATTGAGAATGACTTGGAGATGGTGGGGTTCAAAATCAACGACAGCTATATCATTCCATCACGACCCATGGTGGAACGGGTCATGCTTATCCGACACAAGGAACGGAAGTTCGGAAAAGGCTGTCTCCAGGAATGGACAAGCCATCGCACATACCTCTG